>CAYTBO010000122.1:0-6137 GCA_964436055.1 uncultured Ohtaekwangia sp. | reverse complement strand
GCAAAGACAAACAGTCTTACACAGATTATCTGGAAAAGAAATACAAATAGTGAATAAGGCATTTGTTGACACAGATATTGCATTGGATCTGCTGATGAAGCGTGACCCACACCACAAAAGTGCTGCATTATTGTTCTCTTTGGCGGATCGTGCGGCTTTAAAACTTTACGTGTCTTCACTTTGCTTTGCCAATATCAACTACCTGCTCAGAAGAAACCTTTCACTTGAAGCATCGCGTCAAGCCCTTTCTAGATTTAAGGTTTTGGTGAATGTGTTGTCTGTTGACGATAAGATTATTGAGCTAGCCCTGGCTTCTTCATTTAATGACTTCGAGGATGCTGTGCAATACCATACGGCCACTCAAAATAAAATTCCTCTGCTCCTCACAAGAAACCTGAAGGATTATAAGAAAGCAGCTATTCCTGTTATGACTGCAGAATCCTTTCTAAAAACTTTGTAAAATCCCTACACGATCTGACATTCCCCTCCGGCACAAGCGGCTTCCGCTTTGTGATCTGTATGGTCATCTGTCTCGAGCACCTGACTCAGGTCGAGTGACTTTAAACTTCTTTCCAACTCGACAAACTCCTCCCTGGCGATATCTTCGAAGGGAGCCTGCTTATAATTACCGGAATCGAAAGGTAAAACACTCAAGCCGTTATAGCTGGCCTTATTTTCCCACATCCAATCACCTACCGTTTTCCAATCTCCCTCCTCAATGGAAACGGTAGCGGATACATTGTTGGCATTGCTACCTCGTCTGAAACCTTTATTTACCCACCACCCATTCAACTTCCTGATTCGCTCCAGAAGTTGCATTACATTTTCCGTTCTCAGAATACTTCCGTCCGGAGCTTTCTGTGGTATCCGGATGATTGCTTGCTTGCTGTTGAGCATATCCTCCTCCAGAAGTTCAGGGTGGTGTATCATCAGATAAGTATAAAGCGCTTCATTCTTTCCGATGCGTATGCGCCTCAGATAATAGTCATTGTGCCAGGCATGGATACCGGAAGATGTTCCCAACACCAGCGAAGAAGTGCCCGAAGGTTTGATGGTAGTGCATCGGGCGGCAAACTCTATTCCAATTTGTGAGGATACTTCGAGATTCATCTTTTTAACTTCGACTGCTGCTTCATTCAAGTCGAGATTCATCACCTTACCACTGGCTATACCGGTCATTCCCACTCCGATCAAGGCGTCTTGCTCGGTGGTGGCTTTCCATTCATCTCGCAAATAATGAAAGTTGGTAAACCCAGCCTGGAGTGTGCCTAGGAATGAAGCAGCCCTGGCCCGCGCATTGAGTTCATTTTGTGTCTCCACATCGGACACATTGATTTCACAGAGATTACAGAACTGAAAAGGTCTCAGGGCAATCTCACAACAAGGATTTGTTCCCCAATCAATATTATTTGTAAAATAAAATCCAGGTTCTCCCGATCCCGAGATTTCTATTTTCTTCCAGAGGTTGAAGAATTCTTCCTTTGTGGTGCTATCTCGAGGCAATACAACAGAGTTGTTGGCTCTGCCGCGTTGTTCATTCAACTCCCACCAATTACCAAATTTGCAGGTAAGCATCTCTTCATCCTGATAGGAAAATAATGCGATCATGGCTGACCGGCGTATACCACCAGCCAATACGGCATTGGCCAGGTGACACAGAATATCATGACACTCCAGAGGAGTCAGTTTTTCCCCATTGGTTTTGCGATCCAGGATGGACTGAACATGGGCAATACATATTTTGAGTGGCTCAGGTCCAGGGGCTTTTCCTCCGGCAGTTATCAATCGTGCACCTTTAGGTCTGATGTCGCTGTAATCAAACTCGGGAATATAATTGCTTTCACCAAAATAGCCCTTCAACAAAACCTTTACAGCGTCCGCCCAGCCTTCCAGGCTATCGCCAATTAGAAAGCGTTTTGTCTTTTCTCCCCTTTGGATAGAGGGAAGTTTTTCGATATGGTGGAATTGTACGGAATAGCCAACACCTGTTCCTCCAAGCAGCAGAAAGAGTGTTTCAGAAAAAGCCCGAATATTATCTACTGGCAGATAAGCGCAATTATAAATACGAGAGTTATTTCGGGCTATGGCAGGACCGGCAAATTGCATAGCCCTCATCGAGGGCAATACCTTCTTCTGCTCTACCCACTTCATGGCTTCTTTTATCTCACTTGTTAACTGAGGGTACTTCTCCGTCATCATGTCCTCATAACGCTGACAGATCTCCGCCCATGTTTCACGTCTATTCTGCTCGGGGATATACCGTGCATACTTCATATACACGATCAGATCACTTAATATTTGTTGATTTAATTCCATGCTCGCTTTAAATGGAAACAATTGCTCGCTTAATTCACTTTTTTAAACAGAATATTATTCTCCAGATGAATATGTTGCATCAGGTCATTGTCAAAGGTCTCCAGTTTTTGTAAGGTAAGCCTGTACGTAGTACAAACATCATCTGGACAAGTATAGTTGCCAATTAGCCCTCTTATTTCTTTGATCAGATTACCGTGATTTAACTACATCCAAGTTCGGCCTTGAATAGGTTAAACAGTATGACCGGAATCATAGAATACAAAAACAAAAAAGTGAATTATTTTACGAACTCAGCTTACGGGCTTGCCCCACCCAATCATCGCGGGTAATGCGGTCCGGAAAATACTTGAGGGCTTTTCCTACTTGATGGATCATCTTATCATCGAATTGGCTGATCTGCTTAAATGAATAAATTCCCATGGCATACAACTTACGCGAAATGGCCGGGCCAATACCCTGGATTTCTGTGAGATCACTGATTTCATCTTCCTCTGGCACTCGCAACTCTGTCCTGCTTTGATTTTCAAATTCAAGTTGCTTGATTTTGAAACGTAAGTGCGAAATTTCTGCATCCAATCTTTCTGTACGAGGCCTTAAATCATCCAACTCCAGTTTGAGCTTACCTTCATCTGCTTTTTGTTCCTCCAATTTCCGCTTTTGCATTTCAAGGGCGGCATTCAACTCCTGAGCCTGTTGACTTTTTTGAGCCAACTCACTCTTAAAATGTAGTTCGAGATAAGATTTTTCACTTGCCAGGCTTTGTGCGCGCTGGTGAATTTCTTTGGCCTGATAATGATATTCTCTCTTCTGGTGCTCCTCCTTGAAAAAAGCGTTTCTCCATTTTGTCAGGGGCTCCTCCCGCAAATAATATGCTGCCAGGAAGCCTATGAGAAAGGCACCCAGGGTCATGACCAGAATCTCCGCTATGGCAAGGGTATTTCCGTGTGCACTGAAAGATTCGGGATCTGTGCTTAAACCCTTTACAGAAAACAGATACCACAAGGCACACCCCAGACACCACACTACAAACAAGATAATGGACAGGTAAACTGTGTTTTTGCTATTCACCTTGTGAATTTAAGGCTTTGCAGAAGCATTTAATAACAAAAGGTTAAAAATTACCCGCTGAGGGGCTTTTTAGAAACTGTAATGACGTGATTACTTTTTAAAAACAAGGCCCGGCAATGGCCAGGCCTTCATTAATCAGAACATACTGAATATATCAGATAAAAATGAAGTGAGATCCTTCACCATCAGCCAAAGCATACATGTCAGCTACTGTGATGATACCCTTAACCTCTGGCAAGAAATCATCTTTTTCCAATTTGAACATGTCGGCTGCTAATTTACAAGCATAAATCTCTCCACCGGCTGCATCAATCATTTGCACAAATTCCGTTACATGAGGTATGTCCATTTTATCCATCTGCTTTTGCATCATATAAGAGGCAAATGCTTCGAATCCAGGAAGACCACCAATCATAGTTGGCATCGCCGGCATGAAGGCAGGATTTCCTACCGTTGCTGTATGAAGATGGTCCGCCTTAGACTTGGTAATGGCGTCTAACCCAAAAAAGGTAAAGAATAATTTTGCATCACGACCATCGGCTAAAGCACCATTGGCCATAATTAAGGCTGCATAGACATCCTCCAAAGTACCCTTGGAGCAAATGACCATCACCTTTTTGACCTTATCATTTTTATGTTCTTCCGGAACATTCTGCTTTGATGTTACCGGTTCTCTTTTCAATGTTTGAATCATGTCTGGGTTCAATTTTATTTGTTTGACATTTAGTTCATTAAACGCAACTTACAGGTTTAGGAATGCCGGCAATTTTACTGGACACTTTAAGTGGCCCGCCAGGAAACAGCTTGTAAAATTCCTTGATATCAACTATTCCTGACTGTCCTACTTTTCTGATACTGAGCGCAACCCCTTCTCCCTGTTTTTTACGCAGCCAGTTCAACACCTCCATATGCTTATCGGTAAGTGTAATTTCGTATTCTGCAGCTATCTGGTTAGCCCATTCTGTTGTCCATTGTGCCGGGTTCTTCATGTAACCCTCTTCGTTGACTTCAATTTGTTGTCCGTTCATTATTAAGGTATTCATAGTTTTCTATTTTAAAAGTTAGAATTCATATCAAGTTGTTACTTTTCCAGCTAGTGACATATGCGTGCTTACTGGCAATTTTTTTCCTGTTAATAGCATATGCCAGTATACCCATTTGAACATAAGCTTACCAAAATGATTGGTACGTGTCACCTTGAGCAAGCCCATCGGACCAACAACAGGCCAGGGAAAAACACCAGGTAGCGGCTCCGTGTCATAGTTGAAATCAATTAATGACGCTTTACCAAAACCCGTTTCAATAAAGCAGTTGGAATGTCCATCGAATTTGGCTTCCAGAGGCTGACCATTGATGTAGCTTAAAATGTTTTCTATAAGAATCTCTCCTTCGAAATGAGCTACTGACCCTGCTTTAGATGCAGGTACGTTGGTTGCATCACCTATGATGAACACATTGTCATAAGTTTTTGATTTCAGTGTCTCTTTATCGGTCGGAATAAAGTTTAATCCATCTTCATCTCCCATGTTGCTTCGTTCAATCAAATCATCCCCTTTATTCACGGGAACAGAAACCAACAAATCAAACGGTACCTCCATTTCGTCATAGGAGATAAGCACCTTTCTTTCTTCGTCCACGCGTTCCAGGTAAAAATCCGGTACTACTTTGATTTTTTTCTCCTCCAGTAATTGGCTAAGCATGGCTGTGGCCTTTGGTTTGGTAAATGCACCAGAAAGTGGAGTAACATAGGAAATATCCACGCTATCCCGGATACCCTTTTCGGTGAAATAGGCATCAGCCAGAAAGGCGAATTCAAGCGGAGCCACTGGGCATTTGATTATGGTTTCGGCCAGGTTAATAACCAGTCTTCCACCTTTCCAATCTTTTAATTTTTCCGCGAGTTGAGTAGTTCCTTCATAGGTGTAAAAATCAAAAATGTCTTTGTACCATAATTTACCTTTCAGTCCCTTGGTTTCCTCGGGAACAGGCACCGTACCAGTGGCAATTACCAATACATCATAGGTTAATATTCTTCCATCCAACAAGGCTACATGATTTTTTTCCGGAGTTATTCTTTCAATTTCGTTGATGATAAAATTCACACCCTTGGGTAAGAAGTTGGCTTTTGGTTTGATAACGTCATCAGGCTGATAGATGCCAAAGGGAATAAACAAGAAGCCGGGTTGATAGTAATGAAGCTCCTCACGATCAACAATAGTAATCTTCCATAAGTCAGGATTGAGGGCCTTGTTTAATTTATTGGCCATCATAGTTCCGGCTGTTCCTGCTCCCAGTATGAGTAAATTTTTCATGTTCTTTTCCCTTTGAATGATGATCAAAAGTACCCTTGGAGGTCATCCTATTTAATGACGGCCATCAAAACACCCATTGATTTTCCTCATCTAATTATGTGACATTAGTTACCGAATTGACCTATTCTCCTGGTTTTTTTGGCTTGGATGCAACCCTGAAATCATTATCAACGTCTTATATGCATAATTCACTTATGTATTAATCTTCTATGCATTCACCCGAACTTTTGAAAGGGACCCTACAAACCATTTTGCTGAAGTTGTTAAAGGATAACGGCAAGATGTATGGATATGAGATCACGCAGAAAGTAAAAGAGCTTTCATTGGGAAGAATTTTGCTCACCGAAGGAGCATTATATCCCACACTACACAAACTGGAAGCCGATGGTTTGTTGCAGACAGAAGTAATTCATTTTGGTAAGCGATTGAGGAAATACTACA
>CAYTBO010000121.1:0-6344 GCA_964436055.1 uncultured Ohtaekwangia sp. | reverse complement strand
CAGGATTAGGATGCGTTTCAATAAAGAAACCATCTACACCAACAGCAACGGCTGCTCGTGTCAGGTAGGGTGCAAACTCCCGTTGCCCCCCTGACTTGCCACCAAGGCCTCCGGGTTGTTGAATACTATGAGTCACATCAAACACTACAGGCGTATACTGACGCATAATGGGGAGCGATCGCATATCCACTACCAAATTGTGATACCCAAAGCTGGCACCGCGTTCGGTAAGGAAAACATTAGGATTACCCGCCTCTCGTACCTTATCAACGGCATACTTCATGTCTTCTGGCGCCATGAACTGTCCTTTCTTTACTTTTACGGCTTTGCCGGTTTTAGCAGCAGTAATCAGCAGATCGGTCTGCCGACAAAGGAAAGCGGGTATCTGCAACACATCAGCTACAGCGGCTACCTCATCGCATTGGTACGACTCATGTACATCCGTCACAACGGGAACTTGTAAATCTTTCTTTACACGTGATAATATGTCAAGTCCTCCATCCATAGAAGGCCCCCGATAAGATCCCGCAGAAGTACGGTTGGCCTTATCAAAGGAAGCTTTGAAAACATAGGAAATACCAAGCGTCTCACATATCCTTTTTACTTCAGTACCTGTCTCCATACAGATATCATAACTCTCCGCAGCACAAGGTCCGGCGAACAACACCAGTTTATCTCCACCCAGTTCGATGGTATCAGTTATAGTGACTTTATCTTTAAATATTTCCATCTAATTAATCAATTTAGAATAACTTAATCCCGTACAGAGAATTATTAAAACCATTGAATGCGTCCTTAGCCAGAGTTGTAAAATGAGCAACATTAATTACTGAAGGGTCGATGTTCTTTGGAAATGAAACTTCATTCAATTTTCTGAGATCGAAATTCAAAAGAAAATTGGCAACTTCGTGTTCAGCAATCCAGGCATCTTTTTGTTTTGCATGGTTTATAAACTCTTCCCAATTGAATTCATATTTCAAGGAAAGAAAAAGTATATCAACATAATCCTTACCTGCAAGCCTGGATAATGCTGTCAATTTATTGGTTAGAATATTTTGCCAAGTATCCATTTGAAATCCCAAAGGATGCATTGTCGGAACTCCAACACGATACCCAACATCGTTTACAAATTCCACCTTAAGACGGGCATTTTCATGAGTAACAAAAATCCGTACAAAATCGGTATCCCGAAAACTAATCTCAACACTTCCACATGTCTTTACCACCTCAATCACCTTATCCACCTCATCATGGAAGTAATCGGATCTGTTCAGAAAAAAATCAAGATCATCTGAGTAGCGGTGATGCAATAAAAATCTACCAACTACAGTTCCACCAGTGAGGTACAACTTTGATTCAAGTCTGCCTATCTCTTTCAATACCTTATCCTGCAATGGATAAAGTTTATTATTATAATAAGCCTCTGACATTGCGGTATTTATCTCTCAAGGAGCGCGGAAACAAGCCCTGTATGACCTCATCAGAAAGAGCATCCGAAAGTTGTGCTGAAGGAATAATTTTCCTTACAACATGCCAGTTAAAGCTATTGACAATCTTTGTATATAAACGCTGACGGGTAAATCCATCTATTTGATCTACTTCACCCATGAGCAATTTATATAAGGCTTCCGCTGTGTACGGAATGTCCCACCTCACTTTTTCAAGCAGATTAATAACCTCTGGCTTACTCAATTGTCCTTCCATTATCTAATTAACTTTTCAAACCCTCCTTTCGATGCCAGCACCAGATCGCTAACCTCCCGCAGCACTCCCTCCCCTCCTTTTGCAAAGGTAACAAGATCGGCTTTGGCTTTCACATACCCCAGTGCATCATCAGGACAAACACTCAACCCTACCATCTTAAAAACATCCAGATCATTAATGTCATCTCCTATATAAGCAACATGCCTTGACTTAAGCTTGTGATGCGCCATTAGCTTTTTGCAAACTTCGGCCTTGTCAAGAATCCCCTGATGACAAAAATCAAACTTCAACTCATTGCACCGCCTAGCCACAGCCACAGAGTCCCTTCCCGATATAGCTCCGATAACCATACCCGACTTCTTCAGGTAACTGACAATCTGCCCGTCTTTTACATTAAAATGTTTCAACTCACGGCCCTGGTCGTCATAAACGATTTTACCATCCGTAAGGACCCCATCTACATCCATAAATATTGCCTTAATCTCCTTGGCTTGCTTCACAATGGCTTTGGTATAATGCTCAAGAATAAGTTTCACAAAGAGGCTTTTATGTAAAATTGTGTCAATTACTGCGAAAATTAGGAAAAGCTTTTTACTTTAAGTTAAAAATGTAACCCTAAGTGAAAGTATTCAAATTCCTGGTATCACTGCTCATCACCATCACGCTTGTTTTTGTACTAAATAAAGGCTGGGATTTTGGCAACCCCATTCCTCCGTTGGGCAAGTTTATGGATCCATTCCATGGCTTTTGGGCCAATGCCGAATCAGCGAGTATACCCGACCATGAGATACAAATACCTGGCTTGAAAGAGCAGGTTTCCGTGGTGTATGACAGCCTCCTGATCCCTCACATCTTCGCAGCCAACGATGACGATCTTTATCGCGTGATGGGATACGTGACGGCACAACACAGGCTGTGGCAGATGGAGTTTCAAACCCATGCCGCAGCAGGCAGAATATCAGAGATCATCGGAAACAAAGCGCTGGACTACGACCGCAAACAACGCAGATTGGGAATGGTATTCGGTGCGCAAAATGCCGCCAGGGCAAACAGCAAAGATTCTGTAATCAGTAAGATTAACAAACAATACACAGAAGGAGTTAACGCCTACATCCAAAGTCTTTCTTATCAAAATTATCCCCTCGAATACAAACTGCTGGACTATGAACCAGAACCGTGGAATGAATTGAAAATGGGACTGCTATTAAAAAATATGTCGCAGACCCTCAACATCGGTGAAGATGACTTTCAAATGACTAATGCACTAAAACTTTTTGGAAAAGAAATGCTCGACTTGCTGTATCCAGATATGGAAGGCGTTGGCGATCCCATCGTAGATAATCCGGGCGGTTGGAAATTCCAGCCGATACAATTGGATTCTGTTCCGTTGGCACTACCGGATGAATTGATTGACATCCCTAATTCAAACCAACTGGTAAGTGGGGTTGGTAGTAACAACTGGGCCGTGAGCGGAATCAAAACTGCCACGGGATCTCCCATCCTGGCGAACGATCCTCACCTGAGCCTAAGCATGCCTTCCATCTGGTTTGCAGCGCATATGAATAGTCCCTCGGTCAATGTAATGGGTGTCACTTTCACAGGATCACCCGTCATTATCCTCGGCTTTAATGATTCCATCAGTTGGGGTGCTACCAATGCCCAACGCGATTTGATCGACTGGTATAAGATTAAGTTTAAAAATGATACAAATAAGGAATACATGAGTGATGGAGAATGGGTCGCATCACGCAAAGTAGTTGAAAAGTTTATCATCAAGGGAGAAGATCCCTACTACGACACGGTAACCTATACACATCATGGCCCCGTTGTGTATGACCAATCATTTCATGGAGACTCAGAAAAGAAACACTACGCCTTCCGCTGGATAGCTCATGATGAATCTGTGGAACTAAAAACATTTTATCTGCTCAACCGGGCAAGAAACCACAAAGACTACATGACTGCCCTGGATTATTTCACGGGACCGGCACAGAATTTAGTATTTGCGTCAACCGAAGGCGACATCGCCATGCGGGTACAGGGAAAGTATCCTGTGAGAAGAAAAGAGGAAGGAAAGTTTGTATTGGACGGAACCAAAACAAACACAGAATGGAAAGCATTCATCCCCAACGAACAAAACATCATGACAAAAAATCCGGCTAGTGGTTTCGTAAGCTCCGCCAATCAATATCCCGTCGATGCAACCTATCCTTACTATATTCACAGTGATAACTACGAAGCTTACCGTAATAGGAGAATCAACAACCGACTGCGTGAAATGAGTGAGATCACACCGCAGGACATGATGAAACTACAAAACGATAATTACAACAAACAGGCGGAGGAAATTCTTCTCTTCATGATCAGCCACTTAGATTCCACAACACTCACCTCATCAGAACAAGAAATTATCCAGCGCTTGAAACAATGGGACTTTGTAAATGAAGCCGGCTCCATTGCCGCCACCTATCATGAAGTATGGTTTAATACTTTGAGCCGCAGCATCTGGGATGAAATGCGCACACCTGATGTCTTGTTAAGCCAGCCCAGTGAATTTGTAACCATCAACCTGATGAAAACAGATTCCACCTTGTCATTCTATGACAACCAGTCCACACCTGAAAAGGAAGACCTGAAGACTTTAATCAGACAAACATTCAAAACAGCTATCGGAATTGTTGACCAATGGAAAACTGAAAACGAAAAAGAACCCTCGTGGGGAGCATTTAAGAATACTTCCATCGGGCATTTGCTTAGAATTGGCCCGCTAGGGAGAAGTGTCGTCAATGGTGGAAACGCCAATGCAATCAACGCCACAACTGAGGATCATGGACCGAGCTGGAGACTTATTGCCAGTATGGAAAAATCAGGCATCAAGGCCTGGGGCGTGTATCCAGGAGGTCAAAGTGGCAATCCTGGAAGTCCATACTATGACAACCTGATAGATCCCTGGGCAGAAGGAAGATACTTCCGGCTCCACTTTCCTCATCGCATAAAGGAAACAACTCCCTACAAATTTTTCACCAGTACATTTAACGCTACACCGCAATGAAATTTTTTATACAAATAATCATGACCGCTGTTGTTTGTTTCATGTTTCAAAAACTCTTTCCCTGGTGGTCAATGGCTATTGGCGCATTCCTCGTTGGATTTATTTTTAGCAATAGCGGACCTAAAAGTTTTCTGGCTGGGTTTATTGCCATCGGGTTGCTGTGGTTAGGGTTGGCCATCTATGTTGATTATAGCACACAATCAATTCTCACCACCAAGGTAGCTCAGCTTTTTCCATTGAATCTTTTCCTTCTTACATCCTTGATCGGTGGGGTGGTTGGCGGTTTTGCTTCCCTGACAGGATCCTTGATAAAACCCTAAAGTGAAAAGACTGACGCTTGTATTTCTTCTGATCATAGCTTCACTTGGGTGTCGGGCTCAGGCAACCGATGGTTTGCAATCCATCAATGGTACTCAATTGTATCTAAAGACAATGGGGAGGGGAGAGCCAATTGTTGTAGTTCATGGTGGCCCGGCATTAAATCATACTTACTTTCTTCCTCACCTCAGTAACCTGGCCAAAAGAAATAAAGTTGTACTCTACGATCAGCGCGCAAGCGGAAAATCAAAAATACCTTCCCCCGACTCAACTTCTCTTACCTTTTTCGTAGAGGACATTGAAGCGATCAGGAAACATCTCAAGCAGGAAAAAATAAATCTATTCGCCCATTCATGGGGTGCCATTCAAGCAATCCAATATTGTCTGAAATATCCAGATCGTGTGAAGGCACTCGTACTTTGTAATAGCGTTCCATTAAATCATCAATTCGATGAAGAGATGAGGCAACAACAGACAGCAAAAATGTCTGGTCTGGACAGTACGGACCGTTCCATTATCATCGGCTCGCCCAATTTTAAAGCAGGTAAGCCGGCAGCTTATCGTCAGCTTCTCATGTTAAACTTTCGCAATTCGTTTTATAAGGATTCAAATTTTGATGACCTGAACTTAGAAATTCCTGAAAACTATAAAACCGCCAGTGATATTTTGTATCAGGGCCTGGGAAATGACCTTATGCAATATGATTATTACAACGAGTTAAGCCAACTTCAGTTTCCCGTATTGATTATGCATGGTGAACATGATGCCACCCCATTGACAGCAGATGAAAAATTACTAACCAGTCTGCCCAATGCCACCCTTGAGGTCTTTAAAAAAAGTGGCCATTTCATATTTATCGAAGAGAATAAGAAATTCAGTTCGATGGTTAATAAATTTTTGAATCCCTGAAATACAAACAAGAGAAAATACAATCCTCATCCAAGCTTTCTTTGGCTCGGCTATAAAAAAACCTCAGACTAATTGTCTGAGGTCTTTCTGTGTCGGGGCGGCAGGATGATAACCCTACTCGCAACTCTCTATATATCATTACTTTAGAAGAACATCTCGTGGCTGTTCACCGAATTGTTCACCACAGATTTAATTGTGCCTGAAACTCATCAGTTGTCAAAGAACTCCATACAAATATAAATTTTATGAATGTTGAAAAGAAGAAAATGACCGAAAAGAAGTCACTATCCGGCAGGCCAATCATTGGTATGGCTTAAATAAGCCCCTCACCATTGCAAAGCCTGTCAGCAAAAGTGAAATT
>CAYTBO010000120.1:0-6465 GCA_964436055.1 uncultured Ohtaekwangia sp. | reverse complement strand
ATTGGAAGGAAGCCGATGCAATTAAAAACTTCTTTAGAATAGAACCAAGACAAGGCGGGAAACACATATACAGAACAGAAGCAAAAATACTTTTTGATGAAAAGAATTTATATGTGGGGTTTTACTGTGCGGATTCGTTGGGCAAGGATGGCATCAGGGTACAGGATTTGCGCAGGGATTTTGCCTGGGGTGAGAATGACATTGTAAGCGTTCAACTGGATCCGCAAAATCTAAAGCAGTATTGTGTGTCATTCCAAACAACACCCTACGGGAATCAGCGCGACCTTCAGAATTTTAATGACAGCCAGACCGACAATGACTGGAACTCACTATGGTCGGTAAGGACACACCAAACCGACTCGGGATACTTTGCTGAATTTGCCATTCCTTTCAAGTCGTTGCGGTATGATAAACCTTCTGCAGGCGAATCGGTGAGTTGGGGGATCACCTTAAACAGGCTGGCAAGACGCGATTATGAGCAAACGGTGTATCCGGCAATCCCTCAATCTTATTCCCCTTTTCGTATGACCTACGCGGCAAGGTTGCAAGGGCTGGAATTGCCGCCACCTTCTGCTAACGTTCGGGCAGAGCCTTATTTTTTGTTTCAGGATGAAGAAAATTTACAATCGGGAAGCCGGACCTCGTCCAATAACGTGAAGCTCGGAGGTGAATTGAAATGGGCGATCAATCCGAGGTCGGTTTTGGATTTAACGGTGAACACTGATTTTGCCCAGGCTGATGTGGACCGTGCTGTCAATAACCTGGAGCGCTTCAATATTTTCTTTCCGGAGCGCAGGCAATTTTTTCTGGAAAACTCAGGTTTATGGTCAGGCGGATCACAAACCTCTATCCGCCCATTCTTTAGCCGTAGGATCGGACTCCAAGGGGACTTCAATGCTACTCCCGCACCTATTGATGCAGGTGCCCGATTCACATTGCGTGATGAGAGAAAATCTATAGCAGGATTGTACATGCACCAGCGGGAAACCAATAATTCAGCGGCAGCAGGATTCTCTGTAATGCGTTATCTAAAAAATTATGGTAAGGAAAATAATATCGGAATCATGATGACGCATCGACTGGATGAAGCATCAACAGATCTGATGGTTGAAGAACAAAATAATGCTACCATTACAGTTGACGGAATGATCCGACCTGTGGATGAATTGTCCATTCAATATATGGTTAGTAGTTCACGTGATTTTGAATCCAATTCCAATGGAGCGGCAGGGAGGCTGTGGGTTGGGCATAGTCCCAACACCCATTACATTGGTTATGTAGCTGAGTATGTAGATAAAAATTATAACCCTGCCATCGGCTTTGTAAGGCAGAAAAATGTTATTTATCACAGCCCCGGAGGATATTATATATGGCGACCAAAGGCGATGCCCTGGATCAGGCGTTGGGATCCGGGAGTTTTTGTTGATTACTACCATGATGCTGACAATTTAAGCAATTTCCAACAAGCGAGAATATATCTGTTTCCTGTCTTCGTCATTTTCAAAGACGGCAGCTTTTTCGAGTATGCGATTTTTAATAACTGGCAGAATATTAATTTTGATTTTGCTCCACTCGGCATACCCATTGCTAATGGCAACTATCACTATGTCAATCAACGCATAAATTTCAACACCGATCAGTCAAAAAAATATTCGTTAAACGGCTCTTTTGATTGGGGGCAGTTCTACAATGGAAAAAAGGAGACTGCGATCGGAGGCGTGCGCATCGTACCTAACCCGCATCTGGCCTTCACAGCAGATTACGAATTTAACAGGCTGCGGGATGTGGGTGAGACACGTGAAAGTCTTGAAACCCATCTGGTTACGGGCGGAGCAAGACTCGCATGGAACCCTCGTATTCAACTGTCAATCTTTTATCAATACAATACTTTCAGCGAGCAGGGGAGATGGAATATGCGGGCCAGTTGGGAATATCGCCCCTTGTCATTCGTCTATTTGGTCTTTAATGATACGCAGACGGATGTATTAGAAGGCCCAATTTCTAATCAACAATTGATCGGCAAGATTACATTTTTGAAACAGTTTTAAATATGAGAGAATTTTTCTATTTTCATTTAGACTCACTCGGTTTTTCCGTATCACTATTGTGTGCTTTGCATTGCGCTATAATGCCCATCGCGCTTACCTTTTCGACCTTATCGGGAATTGCTTTTCTTGACAACCCTGCTATTGAGCTCTCGATAATTGTACTGAGCTGTACTCTCGCGCTCACTTCACTGACACTATGTTACTTGCGTCATCATCAACGGCTATCACCTGTGCTTTGGGCCATAGGGGGTTTTTTGTTGATAGGGACTAGCCGTTTGATACCGGAAGGTGCTGAAGCACTGGTGACTCCAATAGGAGCTGGCTTGGTAGCGCTTTCTCACTATGTCAACTGGCGGTTGTGCCGCAATAAAGACTACCCATCATGAAATTAGCCATATACATTTTCACTTGGTGGTTACAGGTTCCTGAGGTAACCAATGGCTGGCTGCTATTTGCACAGGTCAAATTTGAACCCAAATATTTTAAATCGGAAGACACTCATTTCCTCGTGCCCAAGTTCACTCAGGAAATAAAGCGAAAGGAAGGCACAGTGCTGGAGCTCCACGGTTACTACATCCCATTTGATATGCCGGCTAACGCATTGATTATTTCGAGGGGTCCGTATGCATCCTGCTTTTTTTGTGGTGGGGCCGGACCGGAGTCCATAGCGGAAGTAACCTTCGAATCCAAAATACCCAAACTGAAATTGGATCAACGAATTAGGGTTCGTGGGAAACTCAAGTTAAATGAAAACGATGTCAATCACATGTGTTTTCAGCTAGTCGATGCGGAATTTATTGAGTAAGGAATATGTTGAGGACCGAACAACTAAAATTTAAGTACCCAGACGAGAAAGAATTCTCCTTCCCTGACATTGACCTTGTTGCTGGCGAACAATGTCTCATGCTTGGCGGATCAGGAAGTGGTAAGACCACACTCCTTCATCTCATCGGAGGTTTACTATCTCCACAATGCGGAAATATTTCTATCAATGGCACTGTCCTGAACCATCTCAGTGGTTCGGTAATGGATAAGTTCAGGGGCAGAAATATAGGGTTTATCTTTCAACGGAACCATCTGGTTGCCTCTCTCAGCGTAAGACAAAATATCCAACTCGCGGGGTTTCTTTCGCAATCAGAATATGATCAAAATACTGTAGATGAACAGCTGGAAATACTGGGGATTGCCGCGAAAGCAACTTCAAAAGTAACCGAACTAAGCCAAGGCCAGGCGCAGCGTGTGGCTATCGCAAGGGCTATGGTGAATAAACCCAAGCTCATACTTGCTGACGAGCCAACTTCAGCACTGGATGACATCAATTGCGAGCGTGTGTTGGAATTGTTGATGCGCGCCACGAGTCAGATTGGATCAGCCTTACTGATTGCCACGCATGATCAACGTTTAAGAAAGTCCATCTCAAAGAATATTTTGTTATGAAGATGAACATTCTCTTTTTGGTGTGGAGTTATCTGAAAGCAAAAGCCTTTAGCACGGTTGTAAACATATTTTTATTGGGGCTTGGTATTTCAATGATCACCAGTATCATACTCTTCAACAATTACCTCGGAGAGAAGGTTGCTTCTGATATGCACGGGATTGACCTTGTGGTAGGGGCAAAAGGGAGTCCGCTTCAAATTATTTTGTGCAACGTGTTTCATGCGGATTTTCCTACAGGTAATATTCGGCTAAAGGATGTTGAACCCATTGTATCGCATCCGCTGGTAAAAATTGCTATTCCGCTTTCTCTAGGGGATAGTTACGAAGGATTCAGAATAGTAGGGACCACACTTGACTATGCCAAACTATATAACGCAGGCCTTGCGCATGGTTCATGGTTCGGAGGTGAAATGGAAGTGGTGATTGGAGCTGCTGTAAATTCATCGATGAAGTTAAAGCTAGGAAGTGTCTTCAGTAGTGCCCACGGGCTTACGGATGGCGGTCATCATCACGGTGAAAGCTTTAGAGTGGTTGGAGTTTTAGAGAAAACAAATACAGTGCTTGATGGTCTTATTCTTACTTCGCTAGAAAGCGTATGGGAGGTTCATGGATCGCATGACGAAAATGCTGACGGACCAAATGATACAAATACTAAAGTTGCTGATCCTTATAAAGTGGCACCTTCCATAGAAAAAAGCGACACCACAACTGCGATTACTTCTGTGTTGATTCAATTCAGAAACCCTATGGGAGCGTTGCAGCTTCCTCGCTACATCAATGCTGACACTAATCTTCAGGCAGCTTCACCGGCATTCGAAGCGGCAAGATTGTTTTCCATTCTTGGTGTTGGTTTGGATGTAGTAAAAGCCTTTGCGTTTGTAATTGTATTGATCGCTGGCCTTAGCATTTTTATCGCGCTTTACAATTCACTCCGTGAACGGCAATATGACCTGGCAATCATGCGCACTTTAGGCGCAAGCCGTTCCAGACTTTTTCTGACCATTACACTGGAGGGTTGCCTACTGACGATTGCGGGTTGCATTGTTGGTATTTTACTGGGTCATATGGTAATAGGTTTTACATCTCTCTTGATTGAAAAGGATCTTAGCATTGATGTATGGCAACTTGCCAATGAAGAGATACTCTTGCTGTTGTCAAGTCTTGTATTCGGGTTGATATGCAGTGTGATCCCTGCATTCAAAGCCTACCGCATTAATATGCATAAAATATTAGCCAATGGATAAGGAATATCTATTCAAACCAATTTGCCTTTTTCTACTGTTTATGTTTACTCGAAGTGGAGTTAGTCAATCATTGATCAGCGAGGAGCAGTTTAGCATTTTCACTCCCTATGAGCAAGCATCTAACCTCGTGCATTATATGTACGATTCGATCTCCTATGAACAAGCGCGGAGTCAACGGGAATTTGAATTTGTCAGGTTCACTTATGAAAGCGATGGAAACCAAGTAGAAGGTTTTCTCTGTCGTCCATCAAAACCAGCGACCACTAAGTTTCCGGTGATTCTTTACAATAGAGGTGGTACAGGTAACTATGGGAAGGTAACTGAAGCTGACTTACCGAATCTTTACCGATTGGCCCAAAATGGATTTATTGTGCTGGCTTCGAACTATCGTTATGTAGGTGCAAGAGGTCCGGAGGATCAATTGGGGGGAGATGATATAAAAGACATTGTTAGCCTATACGATCTGCTTCCATCTATTCATGGAGTTGATACCACCAACGTTTTTATGATGGGTGTATCACGTGGGGGGTTGATGACCTATAGTGCAATGACACGCATTAGAATAAATGCAGGCGCGGTGATTGGTGGTGTAAGCAACTACTTTCTTCTATCCGAAAAGCGACCCGAGTTTCTGAATGGATGGAATGACTTATCAATGGAGGAAAACTACAGAGGATTGAAGAATGTCTTACCCCATTTTGAGACGAACAAAGTCAAATATCTCACGGAGCGGTCACCCGTGATGTGGGCTGAAGAAATTAAATCACCGATTCTCATTCTTCACTCACGGCAAGACGGATTTGTCACGTGTGATCATGCGTTGGAGATGGCCTCAGCGCTCCAGACTTCCAAGAAACAATATCAGTTGAAAATATATGAAGAGAAGAGTCATTCTCTTCCTTATCAATATTTTGACAGCTATGTAGAAATAGTAGACTGGTTCAAAAAGTTTATGAAGTAGAATATGAAGTTTTAAATCGTCTTTCGATAAGAAAATAAAAGTGTATGATAAAATTATTTGAAAAAAAGAAGCTTCCGGTTACTGTGCTCAGCGGGTTTTTAGGCGCAGGGAAAACAACATTACTCAATCACGTATTGAACAACCGTGAAGGGATGAAAGTGGCCGTAATCGTAAATGATATGAGCGAGCTGAACATTGACGCACAGCTTGTGAATAATGGCGTGAAGCTATCGCGGACAGAAGAGAAATTAGTTGAAATGAGCAACGGTTGTATCTGCTGCACTTTACGCGAGGACCTCATTAAGGAAGTAGCCGTTCTGGCAAAGCAAAACAAGTTTGATTACCTGCTGATAGAGAGTACGGGCATTTCTGAACCGATACCTGTAGCACAGACCTTTACATTCGATACTGGTGAAGAACTGCTGAAGCTCACTGATATGACCCGCCTGGATACCATGGTTACTGTAGTGGACGCATTTAACTTTTTCAAAGATTTTGGTAGTGCCGATACCATACTAACGCGAAAGATGACTGACGATGTGGAGGACCAACGAAGCATTGTTAACCTTCTAACAGATCAGATAGAATTTGCTAACGTCATCCTGTTGAATAAAACCGATTTGGTATCGTCCGAAAATTTAAAGACACTTGAAGGAATTTTGCTTAAGCTAAATCCTGAGGCCAGGATTATCAAAACTTCTTTTAGCAAAATAAATCCAAAAGAAATTTTGAATACAAAACTTTTTGATTATGAAAAAGCAGAACAATCGGCCGG
>CAYTBO010000119.1:0-6516 GCA_964436055.1 uncultured Ohtaekwangia sp. | reverse complement strand
GTGGCATATACTATGGAGATCACAGCAGCGTTGGTATACAAAAGGCAATGTGCGGTCTTAAACAGGATTTTTATGGCTGTGGAAGGGGTAAAAGTACTTACTACTGCAAACCGTCAGATGACAATAGACTACGGCGATGGAGAATGTGACAGGCTGGTGACCATTACGGTCAATGGCGAAACCAAAGAGTTAGAGATAACAGGTGATGTTTAGGGGTAGAGGTTGATTGAGGGGTAGGTGAAAGACCTCCTTTGCGAAAGCAGGGAGGTCTTTTTTTTATTTTATCAATCTGTACTCGCAGGAGCTTTCGCAAACAATCTGAGCTAAAAGTTATATTTGTGCAGCCACTACGCTTATGAAACAATATCTTAGTTTAATGCAGGATATCCTGGAGCATGGCGTCAGGAAAACAGACCGGACAGGCACCGGAACTCTTTCTGTTTTTGGACGCCAGCTAAGATTTGATTTAAATGAAGGCTTTCCGCTGGTCACCACCAAAAAATTACACCTGCGCTCCATTATTTATGAGTTGTTGTGGTTTCTTAATGGTGATACCAATATTAAATATCTGACCGACAATGGAGTAACCATTTGGAATGAATGGGCAGATGAAAAGGGTGAGCTGGGACCTGTTTATGGTAGCCAGTGGAGAAGTTGGCCGGCCCCTAATGGTGAATCAATCGATCAGATCAGTAAAGTTCTGGAGCAAATCAAAAAGAAGCCAGATTCACGAAGGCATATTGTGTCAGCTTGGAATCCGGCAGAAGTTGATAAGATGGCATTGCCTCCTTGCCATGCTTTGTTTCAATTTTACGTGGCAGATGGAAAACTTTCATGCCAACTTTATCAACGCAGTGCAGATTATTTCCTGGGTGTACCCTTCAATATTGCTTCTTATGCGTTGCTTACTCATATGGTGGCTCAACAATGCGATTTACTACCCGGTGAGTTCGTGTGGACAGGCGGGGATGTGCACTTGTATACCAATCACTTGGAACAAACCCAAACGCAACTTTCACGCAAGCCGTTTGCTCTTCCGCAATTGAATATCCGCAGGAAACCTGAGACATTGTTTGGTTATCAATTCGAGGATTTTGAAATTCTTAACTACGAATGGCATCCAGGCATAAAGGCACCTATTGCAGTATGAGATTATTCATAGGCTATCGCTGTTGCGCGGCTGAATTCGCTTTGATCACTTTAGCATTCTCTTTACCTGCCACTCTTTCCATTACAGGTTTAGCCCAGTCCGTCAGCTCAGGTGAATTGTAGGTAACCGGATAACCTCTGATGATTTGTTGTGCCACTGCAATTGTAATGCCCGGAGGTCCGATTGCCTAGCGCACCTGTGTGCCGAAGCTTTGCGCAGGAATACATAGACTACTAATTCATTAGAAAGAATCCATCGTTTTAATGCTTTTAGAAAATAAGTTTTTAAGGGACGACTACTTACCGTTCCATAAAATTATTTTCATCTTTTGAATTGATAAAAATGCCCCTATGTTGCCTATGAAGGGTTGGGCAATATTATCTCAACTTCTCATCCCAAAGCCTTATTGTCCATCCATATTTAAGCTATAATTTTATACCATGAGTAGCGCAATTGAGTCTTTCGCTACTGCATTAAACTAAAAAAACTATGGCATTATTGGACAGTAAAGGAACAGCCTCCGTGTGGGCAGGGGAGATGGACCGGTTTTACATGGGCTCCACAACACCTCCTATCGTGACCGGGGTGACCTACGCTTATCAAGATATGGATGAGTGGTACGATGTGGCCCTGGGCAAAAAGAAAGGCTATATTTATAGCCGTAATGCAAACCCGACAGTGGACCTACTGGAAGAGAAAATTAAGATATTGGAAAAAGCTGATTCAGCAACATCATTCTCAACTGGAATGGCGGCCATCAGCAATACCCTGTATGCTTTACTTTCCCCAGGCGATAAAGTGGTATCTATTAAAGACACCTATGGCGGCACAAGCAAATTGTTTATCGAATTTTTGCCTGCTATTAACATAGCTGTAACCCTCTGTGAAACCGGCAACCATGAAGAAATGGAAGCTGAGATTGCCAAGGGATGCAAGTTAGTTTATCTGGAAACCCCCACGAACCCCACACTTAAGGTGGTGGATATTAAAAGGTTGGCTGCAGCAGCCAAGAAAGTCAATGCCATTGTAGTGGTGGACAATACTTTTGCAACACCCATAAACCAAAACCCCCTCGTCTTGGGCGCAGATATTGTTATCCATAGCGCTACCAAATTCCTGGACGGCCATTCAGATGTAATGGGCGGGTTGGCCTGTGGTAGACAAGACCTCATCCATAAAATACACCAATACCGGGAGATAAATGGGGCTGCCTTACACCCTATGTCGGCCTACATGATTGCCCGAGGCATGAAAACCCTTGAGCTAAGGGTGATTCGGCAGAATGAAAATGCCATGACAATTGCTAAATTCCTTACTGGGCACCCTAAGATTGAGTGCGTCAACTATCCGGGGTTGCCCACCCACAGAGGCTATGAATTTGTAAAGGAACAAATGTCCGGGTTTGGTGGAATGATGAGTTTTATGCTAAAAGGTGGTTATGAAAATGTAAAAACATTTTTGCACCATTTGAAATTGGCTCGGTTGGCTGCGCACCTGGGGGCTGTGACCACTATAGCCGGCCCTCCTCGTACTACCAGCCATGTTGAGCTAACCGAAGAGCAACGTGCAGAATTGGGAATACCTGAGAGCCTGGTACGGTATTCTGTTGGCATAGAAAATGTGCAAGACCTGATGACCGATCTGGAGCAGGCATTGCAACACATCAAATGATCGCTATTTCTGACGAATTGCTTTTATTTCGTTTTGGTGGAACGAAGAGCCCACAAAACAATGAAAGAATAGTGAAGTTTACCGGCAAGCTTAGATAAAAGGCAGAGCTTCTATATTTGAGAATTACAGACTGCGGATAGCCGATGTAATAAGGGATTATGGTATGTTTGAAAGGAATGAGGCATCGGCAGACAGCAAAGAAATTCACACATGAGTGATATTAATAATATCTCGATTGCAATTCACGGAGGTGCCGGAACAATCACCAGACAAAGTATGACTTCTGAACAGGAGCGAGCTTATCGCAGTGCGCTGGATGTTGCCTTGACGATAGGTTATGATCTGTTGTCAAAGGGAGCAAGTGCACCGGATGCTGTTGAGCAAGCCGTGATGAGTTTGGAAGATTCGCCTTTATTCAATGCAGGCAGAGGATCAGTTTTTACTTCTGAAGGAACCCATGAGATGGATGCTTCCATTATGGATGGAAGCAACTTACAAGCGGGCGCTATTTCAATGGTGAAGGGCATAAAAAATCCGGTAAGGGTGGCAAGGCTAATTATGGATAAATCGGGTCACGTTTTACTTGCTGGTGCCGGTGCGGAAGCATTTGCCAAATCTATGAAGTGCGAGTTCAGGGATGATCAGTATTTTTTTGATGACTTCCGTTACAAGCAGTGGCTTGAGGTGAAGGGAACTGACGCTACTCAACTAGATCATGTTTTTTCTAAAGATGAAAAATTTGGTACGGTTGGAGCTGTTGCTTGCGATCACCAGGGAAATCTTGCTGCAGCAACTTCAACTGGAGGGATGACTAATAAAAAATTTGGACGCGTTGGGGACAGCCCAATGATTGGTGCCGGTAATTATGCTAACAATTTTACCTGCGCGGTTTCTTGCACGGGTAGTGGCGAATTTTTTATTCGAGGTGTAGTGGCTTACGATGTTTCTTGTCTTATGGAATACAAGGGAATGTCTCTTCAGCAGGCATGTGATGAAGTGATCCACCACCGGATAAAAAAAATTGGCGGTGATGGTGGATTAATTGCAGTCGATCAGCAGGGAAATATTGCCATGCCGTTCAACACGGAAGGAATGTATCGTGCATCAATCGTGCGAAAAGGATTGAAAGTTATCTCAATCTATAAGGAAGACTAAACAAAAGATTCAGTCAACGGCAACACTTCAATCTCTCTGTTGTCAAGGGTAAATTTATCCCCGTTTGCCAATATGTGTATTGTTAAATTTGACATAGACATGGGTGTTCCAAACTTCAATCGATCATAGCTGTTGTGTGTGAGATTGGATGGATCCATTACGATAACCATGCCCGAGCCAATGACGGTAAAATCATTACAGTTCTTGATAATGACACCTGTGTCTTCAGCCAGCCCTAATCCAACAAGCTGAGGAAACATGGCCATCGCTTCTGCCAGCCTCCCAAATCTTCCTCTTCTTACAAAGTGCGTATCAATGATTAATTCAGGGATTAATGACAATCCTTTTCTCATTTTCAAGGCACCTTTTTGAAGGGCTTCAGAACTGCTGCCACCAGCTATCATTTCTTGCGCCATGGCCATTGCACCGGCACTGGTGCCCGCGATAACAAGTGGTTCATTTACAAATCGATCGTAAAGGATGCGATGCATTTCAGTGCCTCCGATTTTAATACCTATGCGAGATTGGTTTCCACCAGAAAACATGATGCAGTCGGCCTGTGCAATATGGCGAAGCGTTTCTTTGCTTGAAGCGTGGTTGCGCCTGGTGATATTTAATACCGTCACATTCTCGCATCCAAGCTTCGCAAATGCCTGAATATAATTTTCACCAACTTCTTCCGGGATTTTAGAAGCTGTAGGAATTACTACCACCTTGGAGTCTTTGCCTTTGCCTTCTTGTAGTACGTGATATAATATGCCTTTGCTTAGGAAATCTATTCGATTGTTTCGATTCAGTTCCTTATCCTCGTTTCCACCTATTGCGATGAGAATGCCTTTGATATTCTTTCTTTTACTCATTTGCCTCAATTAAACACGGGCGCAAATTGAAGATAATTTCTGAACAAAATATATATTTATGGAAAATCAACTGATCGACCACTTTTCAAGTCTGCAATATTATGAAGATACGTGAAATCAACGCGATGCGGGGGCCAAATTATTGGTCCGTGCGAAGACATAAGCTAATTGTGATGGTGCTGGATTTGGAAGAGCTTGAGCATAGACCGACCAATGAGATCGATGGTTTTTTAGTGAGGCTGAAGGCCATGTTTCCGACCATGTATGAACATCGGTGCTCGGTAGGTGAGCCAGGAGGATTTTTCCAACGAGTAGAAGAGGGGACCTGGATGGGTCATGTGATCGAACATATTGCATTGGAGATTCAATCGATGGCAGGCATGGAGGTAGGATTTGGGAGAACCAGGGGATATGGCGAGGAGGGCGTATACAATGTAGTATTTGATTATATGGAAGAGAAGGTGGGTCGGTTTGCAGCCCATTCTTCCGTGAAGATTGCGGAGGCTCTCATTGAGGGTAAACCCTATGACCTGTCAGTTGATATTCAGGAAATGCGAGAGATTAGGGAAGCGGAGCGGCTCGGACCAAGTACCGGGTCTATTATCGAAGAAGCAGCAAGTCGTGGCATTCCTTGGATACGATTGAATAGACAATCGTTGTGTCAATTGGGTTATGGGGCCAATCAAAAAAGAATTCAGGCTACGGTAACTAGTCAAACCAGTAGCATTGGCGTAGAGATTGCGTGTGATAAAGAAGACACCAAATTTCTTTTAGAGCAAGCTGAAGTTCCTATACCAAAAGGTGAAATTGTGCGCACCGAAGCCGGATTGAAGGAAGCCGTTGATTATGTTAAATTTCCAATGGTGGTAAAACCAGTAAGTGGAAATCACGGAAGAGGGATTACTACAAACATCACCAACTGGGACGATGCCCTCATCGCGTTTGAAGCGGCAAAGAAAGTATCGCGCTCTGTCATCATTGAGAAATATGTGGTAGGAGAGGATTACCGGCTTTTGGTAATCAACTATAAATTGGTAGCTGCAGCAAAAAGAACGGCTGCACATGTGGTAGGTGATGGAAAATCTACGATCAAACAATTGATAGATAAGGTAAATGCCGATCCCAGAAGAGGATATGGTCATGAAAAAGTTCTTACCCAAATAGATATCAACGACTTAACGCTTGGGATACTAGAAGAGAAGGGTCTAACAGTGGATAGTGTAATTCCAAAAGGAGATTTTCTGAAACTTAAAGATACGGCCAACCTAAGTACGGGTGGTACCGCTGAAGATGTAACGGATATTGTGCATCCCTATAATATTTTTATGGCTGAACGCATCTCTAAAATCATCGGCCTTGATATTTGCGGCATTGACATCATGACCACAGATATTGGCCAACCCCTGCCAGATACCGGTGGAGCGGTGTTGGAAGTAAATGCGGGACCTGGCTTTAGAATGCACCTGGCACCTGCTACGGGATTACCACGCAATGTAGCGGGTCATGTAATTGATATGTTGTACCCGCCAGGTTCTACGGCTAGAATTCCAATTGTAGCCGTGACGGGAACAAATGGGAAAACCACCACAACCCGATTGATTGCCCACATGGTAAAAATGAAGGGGTATAAAGTGGGTTATACTACTTCTGATGGAGTTTACATTCAAAACAGAATGCTGA
>CAYTBO010000118.1:0-6723 GCA_964436055.1 uncultured Ohtaekwangia sp. | reverse complement strand
GGGCCACTTACCACAGCACCGGTCGCCTTCACAGCCCTTACAATCTTCTCAGAAGACTTGTCAACCAAACTATGGTCGTAGGATTTTAATTTAATTCTGATTTTCTGGTTCATAGCTTGATCCGATTTTTATTTTAATACTGCTGCGCCTTTAGTCTCTTCAATTACTTTCTCAGCAAGGTTCTTCGGTACCGGTGCATAGTGAGAGAATGTGAGTGATGCTGCTGCGCGGCCTGACGTAATGGTACGCAAGTCGGTTACATAACCAAACAATTCTGACAATGGAACATCGGCTTTAATTACCTGAGCACCAGCGCGTGTATCCATTCCTTTCATGATACCTCTTCTTCTGTTCAAGTCGCCTGTCACAGAACCCGTAAATTCATCTGGCGTCAATACTTCTACCGCCATAATAGGCTCAAGAATGTGGGGGCTACACTTTCGTGCTGCCTCTTTAAATCCGATTCTTGCAGCCAATTCAAATGACAGTGAGTCTGAGTCAACATCATGGTAAGAGCCATGGAACAACCTAACCTTCATTGAATCGATAGGATAGCCTGCCAATGGTCCGTTCACCATGGCCTGCTCAAATCCCTTCTGTACGGCCGGAATAAATTCTCTTGGAATAACTCCACCTACGATATCGTTTTCAAACTCAAGTCCATCTTTTCCATCATCACGCGGTCCGATTTCGAATAGGATATCGGCAAACTTACCACGGCCACCTGTTTGTTTCTTATAAACTTCTTTGTGCTCTATAGAAACTGTAAGCGCCTCCTTGTAAGCAACCTGAGGAGCTCCCTGATTTATTTCAACCTTAAATTCACGCTTAAGCCTATCAATAATAATTTCAAGGTGAAGTTCACCCATTCCTCTAAGGATGGTTTGGCCAGTCTCGCGATCTGTATTCACACGCAAGGTTGGATCCTCTTCCACCAACTTGGAAATAGCCATACCCAACTTGTCCACATCGGCTTGCTTCTTAGGCTCAATGGCATAGCCAATTACAGGCTCAGGGAATACCATAGACTCAAGAACCACTTTCCGTTTTTCATCGCAAAGGGTATCTCCTGTCTTAATGTCTTTAAATCCAACAACGGCTCCAATATCACCTGCCGGTAACCTTTCTATTTGATTTTGTTTATTGGCGTGCATCTGAAAAACGCGGGAAATTCTTTCCTTATTTCCAGAACGTGTGTTGTAAATGTAAGAACCTGATTCAAGCACACCAGAATATGCTCTGATGAAGCAAAGGCGTCCTACAAATGGGTCGGTAGCAATCTTGAAAGCCAAGGCTACAAATGGTTCCTCTACGGTTGGTTTTATAACAACCTCCGCATCCGTATCAGGGTTTGTACCAATGATGTTATCCTTGTCCATTGGCGAAGGGAGTAACTCCATCACCAAATCCAGCATCGTTTGTACCCCTTTATTTTTAAATGATGAACCGCACACCATAGGAACAATCTTCATGTCGATTGTTGCTCTGCGCAATGCATTTAAAATTTCTTCTTCTGAGATGGAACTTGGATCGTCAAAAAATTTCTCCAACAAAGTCTCATCATATTCGGCTACAGCCTCAAGTAAGTTTTCACGATATTCTCTTGCCTCTTCTACCATGTCATCAGGGATTGGGATCTCAGTGAAGGTCATCCCTTTGTCATCTTCGTTCCAGATGATTCCACGGTTGTTTATCAAATCAACTACACCGCGAAAGTTATCTTCAGCACCAATCGGTAATTGAAGAGCAACAGCTTTGGAACCTAATTTCTCCCTTACCTGCTTGCAAACATTAAGAAAATCTGCTCCGGCCCTGTCCATTTTATTGACAAAACCGATGCGGGCAACTTTGTAGTTGTCGGCAAGACGCCAGTTGGTTTCCGATTGGGGTTCAACTCCATCAACGGCACTGAAAAGAAAAACCAATCCGTCCAATACACGCAACGAACGATTTACCTCCACGGTAAAATCAACGTGACCTGGCGTATCGATAATGTTAACGTGGTAATCGTTGTCTCTGTACTTCCAAAACACGGTAGTAGCCGCTGAGGTGATAGTAATACCTCTTTCTTGCTCCTGGGCCATCCAGTCCATGGTGGCAGCGCCATCATGCACTTCGCCTATCTTGTGGTTTACACCTGCATAATAGAGAATTCGCTCTGTTGTGGTAGTCTTACCGGCATCAATATGCGCAGCAATACCAATATTCCTAGTATACCTTAAATCTCTTGCCATCTTATCGTGCTCTGATTAGAATCTGAAATGGGAGAATGCCTTGTTTGCATCCGCCATTCTATGTGTATCGTCTTTTTTCTTTATCGCAGCTCCTTCTCCTTTTGATGCCGCTAAAATTTCTGCAGCCAATTTATCTTCCATGGTTTTTTCACCACGAGCCCGTGCATAGTCTATCAACCATTTGATTGAAAGGTTAATCTTACGTTCAGGCCTGATCTCCACGGGTACCTGGAAAGTTGCTCCACCTACTCTTCTGCTCTTTACTTCTACAGCAGGAGTTACGTTGCTCATTGCACGTTTCCATACTTCAAGGCCATTTTCACCGCCTGATTTCTTTTCAATTTGTTCGATGGCGCTGTAAAAAATATTGTAGGCAATACTTTTCTTGCCACGTTCCATCATGTAGTTGACAAACTTAGTAACCAATGTATCCTGAAATTTAGGATCAGGAAGCAGGTATCTCTTTTTAGGTTTTGATTTCCTCATAATTCAATTTACAATTACTTTTTAGCCGGGGCTGCTGCTCCTGCTTTAGGTCTTTTTGCACCATACTTCGAACGGCTTTGCAACCTGCCGTTGACACCGGCTGTATCCAAAGCACCCCGGATGATGTGATATCTTACACCTGGAAGGTCCTTTACCCTACCACCTCTTATTAATACGATAGAGTGTTCTTGCAGATTGTGACCCTCACCTGGAATGTAGGCGTTCACCTCTTTGCTGTTGGTTAACCTTACACGAGCCACTTTGCGTAGCGCTGAATTGGGCTTTTTGGGTGTGGTAGTGTACACGCGGGTACAAACACCCCTTCTTTGTGGGCATGAATCAAGGGCTGGAGACTTTGACTTAAAGGTCAATTTCTTCCTTCCTTTTCTTACAAGCTGCTGAATGGTAGGCATCTATTACTTTATTTAAAAACCTTCAAAAAATTAGGACTGCAAAGGTATTTAAAGTAAAACAGGATACAAACCGTGATTAAAGATTTTTATGGCCTATTTCTAAGCTAAAACGCCATTTTCAGGCCTCCCCAACGGTTCCTCCAAAATTCATGGGAAATTTGGGTGCCTCATCGGTACGCTTGATAGGGCCAAACGTTGCCTCGTACTTTTCAATGTTGTCTTTAAGGGCAGCCAACAATCTTTTGGCATGTTCCGGAGTGATGATAATCCTTGATTTTACACGTGCCTTGGGAACACCAGGCATAAGGCGGATAAAATCAACTACAAACTCACTGTTGGAATGGGCTATCATTGCCAGATTGGAATAGATACCCTCCGCAATCTCTTCGGATAACTCAATGTTAATCTGATTTTGCTGGTTTTTCTTTTCTTCCGCCATGATCTTAGTCTTTAGTTGATTATCCATAGTCTTTAGTTGCAAATAAGCCGGGGCTACGCGGTACTAAAGACTATGGACTTTGACTATTCTTGTAATTCCTTTTCAAAAGGTTCGGACAAGGTGCGTTCCTGCATCATGCGGTCGTATTCTTCTTTGGAAGTCACGATTACATCATTAAGTCTACGCTGACCGGTTCCGGCTGGTATCAGGTGCCCTACGATCACATTTTCCTTCAATCCCATCAACCTGTCTACTTTACCGCGAATAGCTGCCTCACTCAATACCTTCGTGGTCTCCTGGAAGGAAGCTGCAGATAGCCAGCTTTCAGTTTTCAAAGATGCTTGTGTAATACCTTGAAGTGTTGGCCTGGATACGGCAGGCATTGCCTCACGCACCTCCACCAGTTTCAAATCTTTACGCTTCAATGCAGAGTTCTCATCACGAACTTCCCTGGCCGATACAATCTGACCCGGTTTGAAACGTTGAGAATCTCCGGGATCGACAACAAACTTCTTGTCGAGGATGGTATCGTTCTCTTCTCTAAATTCAAACTTGTCTACATATTCACCTACAAGGAAACTTGTATCTCCTGAGTCGATGATTTCAACCTTCTGCATCATTTGGCTTACGATAGCTTCAATGTGCTTATCGTTGATTTTCACACCCTGAAGGCGATATACTTCCTGTATCTCATTTACCAGATACTCCTGTACCGCAGTTGGCCCTTTGATAGAAAGAATATCTGATGGTGTAATGGCTCCGTCCGAAAGGGGCTGCCCTGCTCTTACAAAGTCATTATCCTGAACCAAAATGTGTTTGGATAACGAAACCAGGTAACGTTTTTGAACGCCATCGCGTGATTCTATAAAAATCTCACGATTACCACGTTTTATTCCTCCATAAGTAACTACCCCATCAATCTCACTTACCACTGCAGGATTAGAAGGATTTCTCGCTTCAAACAATTCCGTTACGCGTGGAAGACCTCCCGTAATATCTCTGGATTTACCCATCGTACGTGGTATTTTTGCCAATACCTGACCGGCTTTTATTTTCTCACCAGACTCCACTGCAAGGTGAGCACCTACCGGGATATTATATCCTTTGGTTTCGCTCTTACCATTAACAATGATGGCCGGGTTCTTTGTTTTATCTCTTGTGTCTGTGATTACTTTTTCTCTGTGTCCTGTTTGTTCATCAGACTCTTCCTTAAAAGTAACACCTTCAATAATTGACTCAAACATAATTTCACCGTCAAACTCAGAAAGGATTACAGCATTGTAAGGATCCCAATAACACATGGTGTCTCCTTTCTCAACTTTCTGTCCCTCCTTCACAGTCAGGAATGATCCATAAGGAATATGATTAGAAATAAGAATCCTTCCTTTTTCCTTGTCAGCAACTTTGATCTCACCTGTTCTGCCCATTACCACCTTCACCTTGTTGCCTTCTTTATCCAGTGTATCAACTGTGCGCACACCTTCAAATTCGACCACACCGGGGAATTTAGCTTTTATATTAGCCTCAACTGCAATGTTGGATGCTGTACCACCTACGTGAAAAGTACGAAGGGTAAGCTGGGTACCAGGTTCACCAATTGATTGAGCGGCAATTACACCTACAGCCTCGCCAGCCTGCACCATTTTACCGGTAGCCAGGTTGCGGCCATAACATTTTGCACAGCCACCTACTTTTGTTTCGCAAGTAAGCACTGAGCGTATCTCTACCTCCTCAATACTTGTCTCTTCAATCAGTTTTGCGATTTCATCAGTAATTTCTTCGTTGGCACTGCAGATCAGTTTTTCAGTAAGGGGGTCATAAATATCATGTACTGTAACCCTACCTAAAATACGCTCTGACAAAGGTTCAACGATATCTTCGTTGTCTTTCAACGCTGTCACTTTCAAACCACGCAAAGTGCCGCAGTCCTCTTCCGTCACAACTAGATCTTGTGCCACGTCTACTAATCTACGGGTCAGGTATCCTGCATCGGCAGTTTTCAACGCAGTATCCGCCAAACCTTTACGCGCACCGTGTGTAGAAATAAAGTACTCCAACACGTCCAAACCTTCTTTAAAGTTTGAAAGAATTGGATTTTCAATGATCGAACCAACAGAGCCTGCTAGGTTTTTCTGAGGTTTTGCCATCAAGCCACGCATTCCACCCAACTGACGAATCTGCTCTCTTGAACCACGGGCTCCAGAGTGCATCATCATGTAGATCGAATTAAATCCTTGCTGATCATCTTCCAATTGACGCATAAGCGTGTTGGTTAGCATCGTATTGGTACGTGTCCAGATATCAATAACCTGATTATAACGCTCGTTGTCGGTGATAAGACCCATCATGTAATTGTTCCATACGGCATCAACTTCCTTCTGAGCATTTTCAACCAATTTCTTCTTCTCTTCCGGCACCTTCACGTCACCAAGACCCATTGACAGACCTCCTTTGTAGGCCATCTGGAAACCAAGATCTTTGATATCATCCAGGAACTTTGCTGTTTTAGCTTGTCCAGCGTGCTTAAATACGTCAGAAATAATAGTCTGAAGTTTTTTCTTAGTCAGCAGTTCGTCCACGTATCCAACTTCTTCTGGTATATGCTGGTTAAAGATTACACGACCCGTTACGGTTTCGATTGTTTTGTTCACAATCGTTTCCGTTTTCATATCCCGGATGTTTACTTTCACTTTAATAATCGCGTGCTTGGAAAGTTTGCCTTCGTTGTACGCAATAATTACTTCTTCGGGTGAGTAAAATGATTTCCCTTCTCCCTTCTCTCCTTTTCTACCTTTCGTCAGGTAATACAATCCCAACACCATATCCTGTGAAGGGACTGTGATAGGAGCGCCATTAGCAGGATTTAAAATGTTGTGCGATGAAAGCATAAGCATCGAGGCTTCCAGAATAGCCTCCTGGCCTAATGGAACGTGCACAGCCATCTGGTCACCGTCAAAGTCAGCATTAAATGCAGTACATACTAATGGATGCAACTGAATCGCTTTCCCCTCAATAAGCTTAGGCTGGAAGGCCTGAATACCCAACCTGTGCAAGGTAGGGGCACGGTTGAGTAATACCGGATGCCCTTTCAACACGTTCTCCAAAATATCCCATACAACCGGATCTTTCCTGTCCACTATTTTTTTGGCAG
>CAYTBO010000117.1:0-6914 GCA_964436055.1 uncultured Ohtaekwangia sp. | reverse complement strand
AAAAAAAATTAGGAAAACTACATCAAGTCATAGGAATTTTAGAAAAAATAGTTAGTTAATTGAAAACTTCCAACCCTTTTAATCTATACAAGCATTATGTCCTTCACATCAGCCGGCAGGATATTCGTGAATCAGTAGATTCAGATGAGGAAATCCCTTCCGAATAAGGCGACTGACTAACTTCTATTTGCAAAAAAATTGAACAGGCTATCTGGTCAATACGATGTACTGCCAGGGTTGCAGGGTCATATTTCCCAATGAGGTATTCTCGCCAGTGAAAAACTCGATATAACCTTCACTAGCCACGCCGGGATGGAATTGCACCGACTGCTCCTTGCCCGTCATGTTGATGATTGCGACAACCGTATTTCCATCCTTAACCCTTCTGGTAGAGAATACATTTTCATTGCCGTCTTCAATCTTTTCCGGCAAGGCTCCATAGGCACCGTTCCACAGGGCCGGATTTTCCTTTTTCAATTGATTGAGTTTCTTGTAAAACGGAAAATATTGATCAGGATCTGACCAATCGATAGGATCTTTCTCGAAAAACTTCAGGCGCTTGTTCAAACCGGCCTCCTGCCCGCTATAAATTACCGGTACACCATAGGACACGTAGGAAAATACCGCCATCGCCTTCACGCCATCGCCAAAACGTTCAAATACGGTCCCTTCCCATGCATTTCTATCATGGTTGGTGATCATGTTTAATCGAAAAGCTTTCCTCCCATAGGTTGATACATCTTTCAATAGGTGCAGATGCAGGTCTTCGGCATTGGCTTTTCCCTCACCAATTTCCTCAAGTAAGCCCAGTAGTCCCCATTCGTAGCTGGCCTGAAAGGCGATGTGTACCCTGGCCTCATCTCGCTCGGCCAACCAGAATAAATCCTTGAGTTGGTTTAGTTCAGCGGTAGCCTTTTCCCACATGTACAAGGGTATTTCTTCCGTTGGATGATCTACCCGAAATCCATCAATATCAGTTTCTATTACCCAAAACTTCATCGCATCGATCATCGCATCCTGGGCATCTTCGTTATAAAGATTTAACAGAGCGATATCATCCCAATCCGCCTCATATACCAGATCTCCTATGCCGCTTCTTTTATAATAGTCAGAAGCCATATTCAGGTTTTTACCGATAATTTTGGCGACACTGTCAGTCATGTAGTATTCAGGATGCGCCGTTATCCAGGGGTGATCCCATGAAGTATGGTTGGGTACCCAGTCAAGGATGATCTGAAATCCCAACTCATGCGCCTTGCTAACCATTGATTTAAATTCCTCCAGTGTTCCAAACTCGGGATTGGTAGCTTTGTAGTCTCGTATGGAGTAATAACTCCCTAAGCTACCCTTTCTGTTTTTTTCACCGATTGGTTGTACCGGCATAATCCACAGTATATCCGCACCGAGGTCTTTTAACCTGGGCAAGTCTTTCTGAAAAGCCTTAAACGTGCCTTCCGGTGTATGCTGTCTTATGTTCACCTCATAGATCGTTGCCGCTTTTGCTTTTTCAGGAAATGTGATGGCAAGGGGTGTGGTGGTGTTTTTCTCAGGGGAATTGCAAGCTACCAGCGTGAAGAAAGCAGCCAGGTAAAGGAAGTTTCTCATCAATGAAATGGATTATGTCCATGGCAAGATAAGAAAGTGGTCAAGAAGGTAACAAATATCGTGATGAAGCTTTTCTAAATGCACAAACATCGTCTTTGCAATCGGATGCAAAGCAATTGGCCAATTGATGGAAGGTCAACTATTTATTACTTATTACGAAAGTTGAATTTCACGGAAGATCATCTCAAGTTGATCTTTATTCATCCCTAATTTCACCTGTAATTTCTCCAGCATGCTTTCACGATTACCTTCCTCAAAGGCAAAATCCGCATCAGAGAGGAGAGGAAACCTTCTCTTGAGGAGTATTTTTTGCTCGCGCCAGCTTCTCAGGATGTTCATTGTTATTCTTTGTTCAAATAATAGGTGAAGGTAATCAGAATGAGTTGTTAAATTAAGTAAAAAACGGTTTAATTTCGTGAATGGTTCGACCCACGGTGTAAAGCTGTGACATTGCGCGGGCTGACTTCATTTTGATCGAAAGCGAAGCAATAGTCACCGTAGGCCTGTCATGTCCATGAAAATCCGGAACTGATTATATCATTGTCATCCAGTAATTTTCTAATATCTGAATAGCAGGTATTGGTATTGAATTTACGCGCTAAAGCTTGCAACAGGGTATCTCTGTCTCCAATTACTACCTCCAAATAGCCATAAAGAAAGTCGATGCCAGGAGGAGGAATGGTCAGGATGTACTCATAATCGGAATCTCCCCAATAATCCTTTACTTTCTTACCCATATCATATCCATCAATGATGAGGTTATCTGCCTGAAAGTAAGCATCTATGGAGATGCTGATATGCTGATCTTTGAATTGATAAAGCGTAACTGTGTTTGGTTTCAATCGAGGTCGGTCACTGTGGGTGCCGGAAAAAGCTTTTGCTCACAATTCGCCATCCTTCATCAAACTTGTATAGCAATAAGTGATCCGTGAAAATCTTTTTTTCTTCCCGCCAAAGCTCCAAGGTTACATTGGCGGAATTCCCGACCACGGCTACGTTGATAAATTTGCTATCAACCCTGGATCGTGTCGCATTTGGGTTTTCGCTTCTGCTTTTTTCAATGTTCTTGATCCACTCTTCAATAGGTAAGGGACTCACTTCGTTCTTTATCAACCTGAGCATGTTAAAACCAGGATGAAACCCTGCACGAATATCACTGACGGGTCCGCCATTGTGAATTCCTCCTACGTAGGCTGTAGTTATCACCTGCTTGACTGCATCTTCTTCAGATTGACTAAATGCAGGCAGGGTTGCCATTACAGAAAGTACTAATAAATGGATCCTCATGATTTGATTTTATTATTTACCAAAATAAGGAAATTAAATTCATTTCTTAGAATGATTTGCTCATCCTATATCAGAAAGGAGGCTTGTGTTTTGGCTTTTCTCCTCCTCGTGCATCCATTTGAGCTGCCAAAGGCAAAGCAATAACCATTAACACCAAGAATAACCAACAGACTGGTAAGAAAATACAGAAGTGTTTTTCCATAGCTGCCAAAAAATTGAGTCAGTAGTGCAAAAAGTACAGTCAGTACGATCGACCGGATGATTTGAGCGATAAATCATCCGATTTCACTGCCAAACGGATGTTACTATTTTGTCAAAACTTTGGTCAATAAACATCCCTGATACACCATCATAAATTGAAATCTTTAGTAAATTGACCATTAAGTAAACCCACCCTTATGAAACTCAGCGCCCAACTTCGAGAATCAGCAATTAAGAAAATTGACAGACGCACCTTCCTGAAGGCAACGGGCATTTCCGCAACGGGAATCGTACTGGGGCTGCAGTGGGCCTGTACACCATCCGAACCTGCCGCCATATTTTCCCCTAATGTCTATCTCACATTGAACAGTGATGGATCGGTGGTGATCGTAGCCCACCGACAGGAAATGGGAACCGGCATTCGTACGGGACTGCCTATGATCATTGCGGATGAAATGGAGGCGGATTGGAGTCGCGTGACAATCGTGCAGGCACCCGGCGATGAAGCCAAATATGGCAACCAAAATACGGATGGTTCATTTTCGGTGCGGATGTTTTTTGAGCCTATGCGAAAAGCCGGTGCCACAGCCCGCATGATGCTGGAACAAGCTGCCGCTAATACATGGAAAGTTGATGCCGGTGAGTGCAAAGCCTTGAACCACGAAGTAGTCCACACCAGTGGAAAGAAATTGTCTTTTGCCGACCTGGCAGCAGAAGCAGCTAAGGTGACCGTCCCGGCGGAAGATACCGTTGTTCTCAAGAAAAAGGCCGATTGGAAATATATCGGAAAGGAAGTGAAGCTGTATGACACGCCTGACATAGTAAAAGGTACGGCTGTTTACGGTATCGATGTAATCAAGCCTGGAATGAAACATGCCGTGATCCTTCGTTGTCCCGTAGCCGGTGGAAAAGTAAAATCCTACTCCGATGCGGAAGCCAAAGAAGTTACCGGAGTAGTAAAAATATTTGAAATGGTCGCTTCCGGATTCCCGGCCGACTTCCACGCACCGCAAGGTGGTATTGTAGTAGTAGCCGACAGCACCTGGGCAGCGATAAAAGCACGGAAAGCGCTGCAAGTAGAATGGGATTTGGGATCCAATGGCGACTATGACTCTACAGCTTATCTTAACGATTTGAAAGTCAAAGTAAAAAAGAAAGGTGATGTGCGCAGGGCCAGCGGAGATAGTGACAAAGTCATGCGCAGTGCCGCATCTAAACTGGAGTCAACTTATGTAACACAGCACTTGTCACATGCGCCTATGGAACCCCCTAATGCCACTGCGCTTTTCAAAGATGGAAAGTGCGAACTGTGGGCGCCGGTGCAGTCACCACAGTGGGTCCGCGGCAGCGTAGCCAAATCCCTTTCACTGGATGCCGCCAATGTTACCATCAATGTGACCCTTCTGGGCGGAGCCTTTGGCAGGAAGTCCAAACCGGACTTTGCTGTTGAAGCCGCCCTCATTGCCAAAGAAATGGATGGCGTACCCATCAAGGTAACCTGGACCCGTGAAGATGACCTTACCCATGACTTTTACCATGCTTGCAGTGTACAACATATCCAGGTTGCCTTCGACAATAAGAAAAACGTAACCGGCTGGATTCATCGCAGTGCCTTCCCGCCCATTGGCGGCACAACCAGTACCAACGAAATTTCTCCCTCTGGCGGTGAATTGCAATTGGGGATGGTTGATTTTCCTTATTCTGTACCCAACACTTCTTTTGAGGCGATCGAATCGCCTGCTCGCACCCGCATTGGGTGGCTACGGTCGGTAAGCAACATTCAACATGCCTTTGCTGTAGGTACTATGCTTGATGAAATTGCCAACCATCGCAACATTGATCCTGTTAAGAATCTGTTGGAACTACTGGGGCCCGATCGCATGATTCCATTCAATGAATATATGGAGGGCTTCGAAAACTATGGTGAACCACTGGATACGTTTCCATGGAGCACTGCACGCATGCGCAATGTGATTGAACTGGTAGCCGAAAAATCGGGTTGGGGCAAGGAATTACCCAAAGGGCAGGGACTTGGTATTGCCGTACATAAAAGCTTTCTCACTTACGTAGCTTGTGTGGTTCGCGTAGCCGTTGATGATAATGCTAAAATTGCTATTCCTGAAGTGCATTATGCTGTCGACTGCGGACAGGTGGTGAATCGCAATGCTGTAGTACAACAATTCAAAGGAGGGTTTGTCTTCGCCCTGGGTGGCGCCATGAAAGGAAGCATTTCCTTTAAGGAAGGCAGAAGTCAGCAAACAAACTTTGACACGTACGAAATTGCACGAATGAAGGATGCTCCGCACTCCATTCAGGTACATTTGGTTGAAAATGACGAAAGACCCACGGGTGTAGGCGAGCCTCCCGTGCCCCCGGTAGCCGCTGCGTTATCCAATGCACTATTTGCCGCAACGGGAAAACGGTATCGCGACATTCCTTTTCGTGACTTAACCTGATTCCGAATTAACCTATATGATTTTTCTCTTTAGCCGTTCTTTAACGTTGAGAGGTATAATTAGTATAGGAAATGTTGTCGTTGCGTATTTTGATTTCTCTATGACTAACTCTCTATTGCTATGACCCTTACTCCAGATCAAAAAAATCACACCATTGAGTTGATTGAAAGAAATGACAAGCTGGAAGCTGTTAGATACCTGCAGGAAACCCTGGGGTTGACCGCGGAACAAGCCCTTGCCCTTGCTTCAAAACTCGAAGAAGAAATTGAATCTCAGATGGAAGATAAGTTTAAAGAGATGCGTGAAAGGGCTAAAACCCAGATGAACTCTAAAATGCCCCGTGTGGTGGGGATGATCTTTATGGGACTTGGCATCATGATGTTAATTGTGGTGGCTTACCTTATCCAATCCAATTATGAATTTTCCAAACGGGCCATTTCTGTAACGGGAAAGGTGATTGGCTTTACTAACCATGAAAGTAATGATGATGATGGAGGCACCACCACCATGTACACACCCGTTTTTGAATACGATTTTAATGCGAAGACATATGCCTATACCAGCAGCACCAGTTCTTCCAGCCCAGGATTTGATATCGGAGAAAATGTGGAGATCTTGGTTGATCCGGATTCACCGGGAGAGGTATTGGTAAACACCTTCCAGGAAAAATGGTTGTTGCCATTAATTCTGGGTATTATGGGAACCCTATTCACAGGGTTAGGATATATGGCCTACCGGGTATTTGGTAAAAGCGTCTTTTAAATTCATTAAGTATTAATTTATACATTCATCTACTTCCCGCATGACCACAGAAATCATATTTCGCTATTTACACTTCATCAGCATTTTCGGTATAGTAGGCACGTTGGTTTCAGAGCATTTGTTGCTCAAGCCGGAATTGACACGCAGGGAAATCGGAAGATTGTCCAGAATAGATGCCATCTACGGTCTGTCCGCGCTGGTGTTGCTGGGTGTAGGGCTGACACTGTGGTTTGGCGGCATAGGAAAACCCGCCATATTCTATTCGAAAAACTGGATCTTCCACCTCAAGATTACCTGCTTTACCACTATTGGCCTTTTATCTATTTATCCTACCATTTTCTTTTTAAAGAACAGGAAGGGTAATCAGGAGGACGTTGTGCCGATACCCAAATCTATATTCTGGATGTTACGTTTAGAATTGTTATTGCTGTTCATTATTCCGCTGCTGGCGGGCCTAATGGCAAAGAGTGTTGGATACTTTGGGTAGAGAAACTACCTGGCAATAGATTTTTGTAACAATCAGAGAAAAGTTTGTTACGGCTCCTAACTAGTTAGCCCTTAAAAAGCTGAAAGGGTTAAAATTAATGGGAATATGAAGTGATT
>CAYTBO010000116.1:0-6973 GCA_964436055.1 uncultured Ohtaekwangia sp. | reverse complement strand
TACCCCTACGGCATCTACTGAAATCATCGGTTGTTAAAAATAAGCCGCAAAGATAGAAAGATTGAGGATTCCTTAAAGATGAATGTATCGTGATAAATCGTGATAAATGATGTTGGATACTTTAACCTTAAACCTAATCTCACCCACAAAAATGGGAAATTCTGCGAGGGCGAGATCTTGTCAGATTATGTCACAATCATACGATAATTTAGGAAAAGGAGATGTAATAAGATGTAACAAGCGTGGGATAAGATTTTGTTAAAAGTGATGCAAAATTGAGGATGAAATTGCGAATCCATTTTTTTAACGGTTAACAACCCAGAAGGATCATCGCTATATTTGGACTTATACAAACCGACCCAATCATGAGAAAAGTTTATATTCTGGCTATTATCCTGTTTCAGGTACTTGGCGCTGCCGCGCAAAACCTCGATAGTGTTTTTAAATATGTAAAGTATCGAAACATTGGCCCATTCAGAGGTGGCCGCTCCAATTCCGCTACCGGTGTAATTGCCGATCCCCTGACCTATTATATGGGTACGACAGGTGGAGGCGTATGGAAGACAGAGGACGCGGGTTCCAAATGGATAAATATTTCCGATGGATTTTTTAAGACAGGATCCGTGGGAGCCATTGCAGTTTCGGAAAGTGATCCCAACATTGTTTATGTAGGTATGGGTGAGCACGCTCCCCGTGGTGTGATGACATCCTATGGAGATGGTGTTTACAAATCGTATGATGCGGGCAAGACATGGAAAAGCATGGGACTGGAGAAGACACAGCAGATTGCCCGGATAGTTATTCATCCCAAAAATCCGGATATCGTATATGTAGCAGCGCAAGGTGCAATCAACGGCCCCACTCAAGATAGAGGGATTTATAAATCAACCGATGGGGGAGTGAGTTGGAGAAAACTTCTTTTTGTAAACGACCTCACCGGATGTTCCGAATTGTCGATGGATGCGCATAACCCAATGGTCATGTATGCCGCCATGTGGCACCACCAACGACTTCCCTGGAAGGTGATCAGTGGTGGACCGGGCAGTGGATTATATAAAACCAATGACGGTGGTGAAACATGGACAAGAATGGAAAAGGGTCTACCTAAAGAAATGGGTAAGATGGCCATCGCAGTTTCCAAAGCCAACTCAGAAAAAGTTTATGCCCTTATTGAAAGTGATTATGAAAAAGATTTGGGTGGATTGTATACATCAGAAGACGCAGGCAAGAGCTGGTCGCGCGTAAGTGGCGATCATGCACTTATCCAGCGGTCATGGTATTATATCGAAGTATTTCCAGATCCTAACGATGAGCACACGGTGTATGTAATGAGTGCGCCAGCGCTGCGCTCCATCGATGGAGGTAAAACATGGGAAAGACTGGATGGGACCCATGGTGACTTCCACGACCTGTGGATCAATCCGGACAACTCAAAGAACATGGTTATCGCCAACGACGGTGGTGCGGCCGTTTCTTTCAACCGAGGTGAATCGTGGTCTACACAATACAACATGCCTACGGCACAGTTCTACCGGATCAGCGTAGACAATAAGTTTCCGTACAACATTTATGCCGGCCAGCAAGACAATACGTCGGTTCGCGTACAAAGCATGGCGTTAGGAAGATCAGGAATATCTGAAGAACATTGGAGTTATTCTGCCGGTGGCGAAAGCGCTTTTCTGGCTTTTGATCCCAATAACCCTACAACGGTTTTAGGGGGAAGTTATCTGGGAACTATTGAGGCCTTGAATACCGAGGCGGTAGCTGGCACAAACATTATGGCGGCTCCCATCCAATATCTCGGAAGGGATGCGAAGGATATGCGATACCGCTTCAACTGGAATGCGCCCATCATCTGGTCGAAGCATGAGCCGGGCACATACTATCACGGAGCACAGCTTTTATTGCGCACACGCGATACGGGCGTTACGTGGGAAGAGGTATCTCCAGACCTTACCCGCAATGAAAAAGCCAAACAAGGCAAGATGGGAGGACCCTATACCAACGAGGCGGTAGGGGCGGAAAACTATGGTACCCTTGCCTATGTTATTGAATCACCTCACGAAAAGGGCGTTATCTGGACGGGTAGTGATGATGGCTATGTACAATTAACCCGCGATAACGGAAAGTCATGGACAAACGTAACCCCCAAGGGAGTGGCAGAATGTTTGGTCAATGCTATTGATGTATCTCCGCACGATCCCGCAACCGCATACATAGCAACTACCCGCTATAAATTCAATGATCACACACCTTCCATGTGGAAAACGACAGATTATGGAAAGACCTGGACAAACATCAGCAAAGGAATTCCCATGGGCGCTTTCACCCGCGTAGTGCGTGAAGACACGAAGGTGAAAGGGCTGTTGTACGCAGGTACTGAAATAGGAATTTACATTAGCTGGAATGGAGGCACAAGCTGGCTACCATTTCAATTGAATATGCCGGTAACACCCATCACAGATCTGATGGTAGCTCATGATGATCTGATTGTGGCTACAAGCGGAAGATCGTTCTGGATACTTGATGACCTTGGCGTAATCAGACAATATAAAGACGGAGCGGAAACTTTCACGGTGTACAAACCCGATGATGCGATACTGGGTAACTGGAGAAGCCCACTAAGCAGCACATCTGCAGACTTTAAAGGCACGAACCCATTTTATGGTGTGAACCCTGCCAATGGGGTAGTTATTTATTATCAATTACCCAAGCTTGCTGATTCTGTTGAAGTGACCATGGAGATCAAGGATAGTGCCGGCAAGTTGGTGCGACAAATCAATTCAAAAAAAGATGAATCTTTTCAATCCTATCCCGGAGGTCCTCCTTCCGAACCAATTATTTTAAAAGGAAAAGGTGTAAACCGTTTTGTATGGGATATGCGTCACCCCACTATGCCGGGTGTTCCTAAAGCCTACATTGAAGGAAACTTCCGAGGGCACAAAGCAATACCAGGATCATATACCGTGACGGTGAAATATCAGGGTAAAGAGAGTAAATCAGATTTTAAAATTCTTCCCAACCCGCTTTATCAGACTACCCCTGCACACTATGAAGAGTGGCATAACTTTATGACGAATACGGAAAAGTTGCTGAATGACATGCACACAAAAATCAACACCATTTTGGAGTTGCGTACCCAACTCGAAGCTGTGTTGAAAGATATGGGCAACGATGCGAAGGTTGCTGCACTTATAAAAGAAGGTAATGCCCTGGTAGAGAAAATGAAAGCATGGGATGAAGATATGATTCAGCGCAGGTCAACAGCTTACGATGACGTAGAGAATTTCCCGAATAAGTTTACAGCAGAGGTGATGTTCGTAATCAACCATACCGACAGTGATATTCCACGGGTTACCAAACCATCCAAAGACAGGTTTGCAGAACTGGAAAAGGAATGGCAACCTTTGGAAGCGCGTGCCAAGCAGATTTTGGATACGGACATTCCGTCTTTCACAAAGAAACTGTGGGATGCCGGTATTGGTGCGGTGTGGACCGGAAAGTAGAAATCTCATTTTATAGAAAAATCGCAAGGCAGCTAATGCCAGGGGGAGGTATTTGCCGGGCGATACTACTTTTAGTCTGCCCATACGGTAACTTATGCCTTTCTGAATAATCTGGATTTAATTATTTAATCGTGAAAAAGGCAGTGTTTGTGTAACAAATGGCCAGGTGAATCGTCTTGTGTCGAGTGGTTACAGCTACCTTTTACTTATCGTTAATGGGATTTTCGGCACTAAAATATAGATCGCAAGTATGGACCAAGATCAGAAGCAAAGAGAATTAGTTCGCACCGCCCGAATGACGGGAATTTGGTATGTGGCGCTAGCCATTTCGGGTATGGTAGGATTTCTCTTTCTACACCCGCAGGTTTATGCAGGCGATGATCCGGCAAAAACGGTTTCTAATTTGATGGAATTTGAAACCCTTGCCCGGCTTAGGTTAGTGTTTGAGCTCCTGATTGTTGCATCGCAGGCGCTGGCCGCAGTTTGGTTTTATAAACTGTTTAAAGATATTCAACACGAGGCAGCGTGGGCGCTGGCGGCCTGGGGTATGATGAATGCTACAGCCATTATGATCAGCGCGTTGGCTATGGGCGGGGCAATCGAGGTTGCTCATAGTACACTGGCCATGAACGAAAAGGTGATCACGACAGGGGTCTTTCAACAGTTCATAAAACACGCGTGGGGTGTGGGTAGTCTCTTCTTCGGACTATGGCTCATCCCCATGGGGTACATTGTGACAAGTTCACAACGAATGCCCTTGTGGCTTGGTAGCGTGCTGATACTCGGGGGTGTTGGCTACATCCTGAGTACCTTCATCAGCTACATGGGCGTGACCGGATCCTGGGTAGGCATGCTCACAATACCCGCTACTTTTGGTGAGTTTTGGATGATTGCCTATTTACTGATTTATGGAATCCGACCCGCCAAATCGTAAATCAGTTACAGTTAATTTATCACCCGCAATATCTTCCCACCGGTAGAATTGAAATGTTGCATCATCTGACATGGCCACAAACAAACCCTTTGGAAACCCAGGCAACGGACGACTGGTTACATCACTGCCATCACTCTCCACAATGGCCAGGGTTACTTCATGGATTTCAGGATGATGTTGTGCAGACGTAGAACCTTCACGAGGGAAGATTCTGAATTTACTGGCTTGCTGATCGGACACCAGAATGTATCCGGTACCATCATCAAACTTATAAATCGAGATGCCTTCAATATCTTCCGTGAAACCTGTAGTACCAAATAATGCCAGTTCAACATTGCTGCTATCCGGATGGGCATACGATTTATGAATGCCGTGTTGCTCATCGGAATGATAGACATAACCCAATTCATTATCTACCGCAATCGATTCGATCTCTTTTTTACCGGAATAAAATCCAAACTTACGTTTCAAAACACCCCGCACATTTCCGGCTCCATCATCTTCCAGCAAATACTGCCAAAGGTAAGTTCCATCTTGCGGACCGGTTTTACGGCCTACGATTGCGTATATTTTCTTATCAACCGGGTTTGTGTATAAGGCTATTCCCATCGGGTCGCGGAGTGAGTCCGGCTCTGATTCGAAAACTGGAATCCCTCCATTATCGATTGGTTTTAAACCGGGCATGGTAAATACCCGAATACTGTTTCTGTTACGCTCGGTACAAACAGCAATATCAACCGTATCGGTGCCCAGCAGCAGGCCGTAGGCTACATCAACGTTGTTGGGCCGTAGGAGTGGTCTCACACTATCAACTTTTTTACCTTCCAGGGTAAACACATACAAGCCACCATCGTTGGTGTCTCCGCCTTTATCGGTTCCGATGATCAACGCCTGCTCCGGGTTTTTAGGGTTGATCCAAATGGCCGGGTCATCCGTATCGTATGGAACTTTTTGGGTTACGATCACAGGCTGTATAGCATCAGCTTGTACTTTCTCTTCGACCTTTTGTGGTTTGCACATCCACAACATGAACGGCAGCAGGATTACGATTTTTTTCATCTGTCAATTTTAGTTTTAGTGGTCATTTGCCTGTGTGCCGGAATGCCACTTCGGCATGCAGGCACGGAATTCGCTATTTGAAAATTACCCTTCGCCATAGCTTGCGGGTATTCGCCTGGAGAGTTTATAGTTTGGGTTAAGCTCATTGGATGGTGTATCTATTTACGTTTGTAAAAATAAATCTTAGGCGCCATAACCTGATTCGCTTTTTCGCTAACGGTTATATAGCCCGATCCGTCCTTAAGCCAGGCAATGGCCTCGCCTTGCGGCTCTACCCAATACGGAAGGCGCGTAGACGGCCGTGCCAGTGTTTCATGAATCGGTTCTGTACCATTACGCTGCCAATAGTATACAGCCGTAAGTGTTTTAATTATTATTTCAGAACCATCGGCAGAAATATCACCGGCTGTTACCCGAGTAAAGGGCAAGGTTTGAATAACCGGCATCAAGAGGGTGTCGGTTAGCGTTTGCGGATGTTCCACTACATAAACCTGCACCTGATCTTCGCGCTTGGTTATCAGGTAAATGTTATTGGTTAGCGGGTCTACCATGACTGTCTCAGCATCCCGGTTACCATCTTCGTATTGAAACGTAATATTAGACACAGGCCCTGAAACAAGCGTTTGGCCAATGGTGAGGTTTGGTAGCACCGGTTCCTGAAGCCGATAAATATTTTTATACGTGTACTTCGCATCATTATCTCCTATCTCGCCCACATAAATGAAGTACTCACCCGGTGCACCCGGTGCGGTGGCAATATCCTCCCAGTCACGGTGAGTTATTCCCTGCAGGGACAGGGTAACTACGGTTTCCCCATCGTTGTTCACTAAAAAAAGACGTGCATCATCGCCACTGTCGTTGTGTATCCAAAAATGCCCGGGATATTGCATGCTTTCTGCCAATCCTGAAGCTTCATCAATTCGATTGTCTTTAAGTTGAGTCAGTACAATTTCATCGTAGAAAAATGGATGTTGGTCGCGCTTTTCGGAAGGTGGTTCGCTGCTGTTGCAGGCACTTGTGCCTATTATTACAACATATAAGTATGCAACTAAAAACCTCATTTAATCCACTTGTTTATTTCCTGTATGGCTGCCTGATCGTCAACCCAACCTTCAACAATTTGACCGGTATTGGCCTTATAATGCGTAAACCAGAGTTCAATAATAGTTAATGCGGCCGGGTAATTCTCCTGCAGGCAGGCCAGTGTAGTACAGTTTATATTCCGTAACCCGGCATCTTCCGGAACAGCAATGATTTTGTAATCTAATTTGCCCTGATCGATCATTTTAAGAAGTGCTACCGGAATGGCGCGAATAACCGAGCCACGCTTAAGGGTTGAACAAAGAACAAGCACATCCAAGGCATCTCCATCGCCACCTTCATTCTCTGCCATCTTAGTGGATGGGATAAATCCATAATTTCCCGGATAGGGCAAGAATTTTATTTCGCGCTTGTCTCCGTTGATCAATTGTTC
>CAYTBO010000115.1:0-7037 GCA_964436055.1 uncultured Ohtaekwangia sp. | reverse complement strand
GATAAAGTTAAATATTTTAAGAATAAATTCACGAAAAATAGGAATCTGGTTACATATTGGACATAGAAAACATGCCCCTCTCTACAACATAGCATAACTCAATCGAACCTACCGGTTGGAAAGACCTATGTAGTTGTGCAATTTAAGACGGGTCATAATTGGGTCGTTTGCCCAGGGAAGCGGGTTTTACTTTTCTGAAATCCAATCTCAAATTTCCTACTATCCTTATTGGAATTGAGGAAAATGTTTTTGTTCTTGCTCAAGGGTTATGATATCCTTATTTAAAAGAGCTTTTTCATTACTCGCAATACTGAGCATTGCTTGCGTAGATCGCCTGGAAACTGATACCTTATTTGCAGAACCGGATGCTAGTCAGATTGTAGTTGATGGGTTCATTTCTGACAAGCCCGGTCCCTATTTTGTCAGGATTTTCAGACCGTCCTCAATAGATGATGTGCTGGAGGCAAGAGAAGGCGTAAATGCAAGGCGGGTAACGATTTTTGACAATCTGGGAAATGATGAGGTGCTTGGTGGTGAACGCGGCTTTTATTTTTCCAATCCTAACGGGATAAGGGGTGTTGTTGGACGGAAGTACAGCGTAAGGATTGAATTGTTTGACGGTCGCATTTTTATTTCAACCCCAGATGAACTTCAACCTCCTGGAAAAATAAATAACATTGAAGTTAAGTTTGAATCCAATAAGCCTCTTTCCGGCCCAACGGAGTATAGCTATCGGGTATTCATTAACGCGACCACTGGTTCTAATTCATATTTTAGGTGGAGGTATACGGGCATATTTTACGTTGAGACCTCTCAAGGCGGATGTTGGTCAAGGATTTTTGAGGAAAAACCAAAGGTGAGTGATGGTGAGTTGGTACAAGGGGGTCAGTTTAAGTTAGTAGAAGTTGGGGCAGTTCCTGTGAATGAAAATACTTTCTATAATAAATTCATGGTGCAGGTTGATCAAATGAGTCTTAACCGATCATCATTTGATTATTGGAAGATAATCCGTGACCAATTCGATGCAAAGAAAAGTTTATTCCAGCCAAGCATTGGAGCGTTGCCAACTAACATATTTGAAGAAAATACCAATGAGCCAGCCTTGGGATTATTTTATGCAACGGCCATCACTACTGAGAGAATTTTCTTAACAAAGGATGACGTTCCCGTTCTCCTTCCACCGTATACTCTTCAGGTAGACGCGCCATGTGTCCGTGTGTTCAGAAATGCTACTACAATCAGGCCTCCGGGTTGGATGGATTAAAATCAGTAGCAAGTTGTTGATGTAAAAGAACCTGGTAATGTATATGTGTATTTCGTTTATTTCGTATGATTAGTATTATATTATCTTGATTATTAGTCACTTAACTAATCATAGTACTACACTGGTAAACTTTAGTTTCGTTTATTTCGTTTAATTTTATAGATTTAAACAAACTTCAAAACCTATGAACTCAATAGATGAAATCAAAAAGCCTTCAAAGGAAGAACAACAAGTGGCGTTGGAATCATACAATGTGTTGGATGCAGTGCTTAAGCAAATTTCATCACAAAATCCTGAAATTGAAATAGAAGAAACAGGTGAAAGAATAAAAATTCCCATTCAAGCATTAAGGCTTTTGTCTAAAATCCTTCACGCAACAGCCCAGGGCCAACCAATATCAATAGTTCCATTAGCCATGGAGGTTACAACGCAATCAGCAGCAGATTTTCTTGGTTGTTCAAGACCACATTTGGTTAAATTATTAGAAGAAGGCATAATTCCCTTTACGACAGTTGGTAGACACAGAAGGGTAAAATTTGAAGACTTACAGAAGTACAAAAAAGCCGTGAAAGCTTCTCAGAAAAAATTATTAATTCAAATGATGAAGCAGGACGAGGAGTATAATATGTATGATTCATAGTACCCGCTTTACTTGTGTTCTGGATACCTGTGTAATCTACCCGATTGATATTAGGGACATGCTTCTATGGTTTGCATATTTTGATTTGTATAGACCAAAATGGAGTCAGACTATATTTGATGAACTATTCAAGGTAATGCTTGCTAAGGGAATGCCAGAAGAAAAAGCTAAAAAACAAATTGAGAGAATAAATGCTGCGTTTCCAGACGCCATGGTTAACAATTATGAAGAACTAATTGAAACATTAACCCTACATGATAAAAGGGATTGCCACGTGTTAGCAGCTGCAATTAAATCAGATGCAAACCTTATTGTTACCAACAATTTAAAAGATTTCGATAATGAATACTTATCAAGGTTTGGACTATACGCCAAAAACGCTGATGATTTCATTACCGATACTATAGATTTGAATACAAATTTGGCTAAGGAGGCTTTTACAACAATGGTTGCACACAGAACAAATCCAAGCCTGGATGAATATCAAGTATTGGACATATTACGCAATCGAGGATTAGTAAATTCCGCTAACTATCTTCACTCACTTATCTGAGCATTTTGAACTTTAACCTTTGACTAACACAGGCATATTTCCAACCAACACCATCAGGTCTTCGTCTTGCACCATTTTCTTTTCATCAGCTACCATAAGGAAGTTTTCATAAATGGTATTCAATTCTCCTCCTTCATAATGATAACCCAACAATTCAATTCTGTGTTTCAAGGCAGCTCTTCCGCTCCGGGCAGTCAGCACAATGGATGAGGAAGGAACCCCTACGGTTTCAGGATTGATGATTTCATAGTTCTCCGCATGTTTCAAAAATCCATCCTGATGAATACCTGAACTGTGCGCAAAGGCATTAGCGCCAACAATGGCCTTGTTTGCCTGAACGGGCATGCGCATCATACCGCTGACCAGTTTGCTCAAGGCATATATTTTTTCCGGCTTGATGTTGGTAACAAATCCAAGCTCCTTGTGTGTTTCCAGTATCATGGCCACTTCTTCCAGCGAGGTATTTCCTGCCCGCTCCCCGATGCCATTCATGGTCACCTCTGCCTGGCGTGCTCCGTGGATCAAGCCTGAAATGGTATTGGCGGTAGCCATACCAAGGTCGTTATGACAATGGACGGAGATCACGGCTTTGTCTATATTCTTTACATGATCTACAAGGTATTGGATGCGCTTACCATACAAATGCGGCAGGCAGTATCCTGTTGTATCGGGTATGTTGACGACATCCGCGCCAGCATCAATCACCGACTCAATCATCTTGACCAGGAAATCCAAGTCCGCACGACCAGCATCCTCAGCATAAAATTCTACTTCATAGCCTTTCTTTTTTGCGTAGGCCACCGCCCATGCCCCTTGTTCCAATACCTGCTCGCGGGTGCTGAAGAATTTATGCTGGATGTGCACATCAGAAGAGCCAATGCCTGTGTGAATCCTTCCACGCCTGGCATGGTGCAATGCTTCTGCGGCCACGTCAATGTCTTCCTTTTTTGCGCGGGTAAGGGCGCAAACCACCGGTTCCTTCAGGGCTTTTGACAGTTCCACTACGGAAAGAAAATCACCGGGACTGGAGATGGGAAATCCTGCTTCGATAACGTCTACACCCAACGCTTCCAGTTCACGGGCAATGATTACCTTTTCCTCTGTCTTCAATTGACAGCCGGGCACTTGCTCCCCATCACGTAGTGTGGTATCGAATATTTGAATTTTGCTGCTCATGGTTTCTGTTTGATTAGTGTGAAACAACTTCGTTGATAGCTATTCTTTGAATGACCTGATCACCCATTGAGGTTGTATTTAATATTTTTGATTGGTCTGTATTTGCGTCTGCGATGTCTGCCGTGCGATAGCCGGCTTTTAAAGCCTGAGAAACGGCATGAATAACAGCTACGGATTCTTCTTTCAAGCCGAAAGAAATGTCCAGCATCAGGGCAGCGGAAAGGATAGAAGCCAGCGGGTTGGCAATTCCTTTTCCTGTGATGTCATGCGCACTTCCATGAATGGGTTCGTATAACCCGACCGTATCTCCAATTGAAGCGGATGCCAGCATGCCCATGGAGCCTGCAATTTGAGAAGCTTCATCTGTGAGGATGTCTCCAAAAAGATTGCCGGTGAGAACAACATCAAAACTTTTCGGATCCTGGATGAGTTTCATGGCTGCGGCATCTACGAACAGATGTGTAAGCGTTACATCAGGATATTCCTCGCTGACTTCCTGGACTACAGCCCGCCAAAGCCGGGAGCTTTCAAGGACGTTCGCCTTGTCTACCGAAGTTACTTTTTTCTTCCTTGTTCGTGCGGCAGCAAAAGCCTTATGTGCGATACGTTCTACTTCATATTTCGAATAGATCATGACATCATAGGCTGTGTTGCCATCATCCTTTCTGCCTTTTTCCCCGAAGTAAACATCTCCGGTCAACTCCCGGAAGAAGAGAATATCCGAACCTTTCAGGATTTCCGGTTTGATGCTGGAAGCGTCCAGTAATTCGTCAAATAATTTAATGGGGCGAAGGTTTGCATACAACCCCAACTCCTTTCTCATTTTTAGTAAACCTTGCTCTGGTCTTACCTTGAGATCGGGATTGTTGTCATAATACGGATGACCCACAGCGCCAAATAATATGGCATCGGCTTGCCGGAGGGTGGCCATTGTTTCTTCCGGCAGGGCTGTGCCGGTAGCCTCAATGGCTTCATGCCCTATTAAGCCTTCATTGAATTCAAACTGGTGGCCATACGTAACGGCAATTTTTTGTAACACACGCTTTCCTTCGGCTGTTACTTCTTTACCAATGCCATCACCCGGCAGTATCGTTATTTTTTTATTCATGCGTGTTGCGCATCAAATTGTCTGATCTCATCATTCAAACTCAGCAGGTAGTCAATGTCATCATAGCCATTGATCAGGCAGGATTTTTTATACGGGTTAATGTCGAACGACTCTTTTATTCCGTTGAATTCTATGAATTGATTTTCCAGGTCAATCTCAATTTGAGTTATAGGATTAGCTGTTATCGAGTCGAGTAAAGATTTGAGGTATGAATCAGTTACGACAATGGGTAAAAGGCCATTGTTCAATGCATTGCTTTTAAATATGTCTGCAAAAAAACTGGAGATCACTACCCTGAAGCCGAAGTCATAGATTGCCCATGCCGCATGTTCCCGGCTGCTGCCACAACCGAAGTTTTTTCCTGCCACTAGTATCTTCCCCTTGAATACAGGATTGTTCAGCACAAAATCAGCAACGGGATTGCTATTGTTATCATACCTCCAGTCTCTGAACAGGTTTTCACCAAAGCCTTCGCGTGTTGTCGCCTTCAGAAATCTTGCCGGGATTATCTGATCCGTATCCACATTCTCATTGGGGAGAGGTATTGCGGTGGATTGAAGTGTTGTGAATTTATCTTTCATTTTATTCTTTAAAGTTGACAGTTAACAAAATTCAATTGACAATGTGCATTTTGTCCTTTGTCAATTGTTCCATTGTCAACTGTTTATCAAATCTCTCACATCAGTAACCTTACCGGTGATAGCAGCTGCTGCTGCACTCAACGGGCTGGCCAAAAACGTTCTCGACTTTGGACCTTGTCGCCCCTCAAAATTTCTATTCGAAGTAGAAATGCAATATTTACCCGCGGGGATTTTGTCTTCATTCATTCCAAGGCAGGCAGAACAACCTGGGCTTCGCAATTCAAATCCCGCTGCTTCAAAAATTTTGTCAAGCCCTTCTTTTCTTGCCTGTTCTTCCACTTGTTTTGAGCCGGGAACAACCCATACATCCACACTGGAAGCTTTTTTCTTTCCTTTTACAATATCCGCGACCATTCGTAAATCTTCGATGCGGGCGTTTGTACAACTTCCTATAAAAACGTAGTCTATGTTTTTTCCGAGAAGTTGTGAGCCAGGCTCAAGCCCCATGTAGTCCAGTGACTTGATGAACGACGGTTGCTCGCTTATGTCTTTCAATTCAGCAGAGGTAGGAATTCTATCAGTTACTTTTATTCCCATGCCCGGGTTGGTGCCGTAGGTAATCATGGGTGCGATGTCAGCGGCATCAAAAGTCAGCATCTTGTCGAAGGAGGCATCCGGGTCAGACTTGAGTTGCCTCCATTGGGCTACGGCTTTATCAAAGGCTTCGTCCTGAGGAGCAAACTTTTTTCCTTTAATATAGTTGAAGGTTATTTCATCGGGAGAGATCATGCCTCCGCGTGCACCCATCTCTATACTCATATTGCAAATGGTCATACGCGCTTCCATCGAAAGCGATTCGATGGTGCTCCCCGCGTATTCTACAAAGTATCCCGTAGCTCCACTAGATGAAATTTTGGAAATGATGTAAAGGATAATGTCCTTAGCTACTACACCTTTGCCAAGTTTTCCGTTTATCTCAATTTTCATTCGTCTAGGCTTATGCTGCAGAATACACTGAGTCGCCAATACCTGCTCAACTTCGCTGGTGCCAATACCAAAGGCAATGGTGCCGAAAGCCCCGTGTGTTGAAGTATGACTGTCGCCACATACAATGGTCATTCCAGGCAGAGTCAAACCAAGCTCGGGTCCGATAATGTGTACAATGCCTTGAAACGGATGACCCAGGTCGTACAATTCAATTCCAAATTCCTTACAATTTTTTCTTAGTGTTTCTACCTGATGACGGGAAAGTGCTTCCTTAATGGGAAGGTGTTGATCTTTGGTGGGCACATTGTGATCGGCAGTGGCTGTTGTTCGGGAGGTATTAAAAACCGCTATGCCCCTTTTCCTCAAACCATCAAATGCCTGTGGACTGGTAACTTCATGTATAAAGTGCCGATCGATAAACAACGCATGCGGATAGCCTTCCTGGTGTTTCACTACATGAGTGTCCCAGATTTTATCGAAAAGTGTTTTAGGCTCTTTACTCATTGTCTATAACAAGCGTTAGTTTGTTTGTATTTCTATAAAATGAATCCGCCCCGTGCCATCTCGATAGGTATCGGACAACACGGGGCGGTACTCTTTATTATTTTATACTACGGTTTTTTCATTAATTTATTCTACAAAACGAAGGTGTTAAAAGTTGATGGATGATTCAATGAAAAGCCAGAAAAGATTTTTAAATACTGACAAGTGTTTGGTAGGTTTGAATT
>CAYTBO010000114.1:0-7096 GCA_964436055.1 uncultured Ohtaekwangia sp. | reverse complement strand
AATGCCTCAAATCATTGTGCCGGTGAAAAGAAGTCAATAAGGATGTCATCGATTAAATGGCACCAGTTTCCCCACGAATGCCCCTGATTTACTTCCCGGTATTGGTAAACGCAGGCATTGTTTTCAAGAATCTTTATCATTTTTCGTCCTCCATCGCCGGCATCGTTGATCAGTCAGGAAGTCATTGAAATTTGATCGAGTATCCAGTTTTTTTTATCCAGTACAATTTTATAATCCAGCCTTGCGTCATCAGGAAATGAAGCTTTTAAAATCCACACATCTGCATCGTTTATTCCGATTCTTTCGTTTTTGAATTCTTTGAAGTAGTGTCCTGTGCCCGGAGAAAGACAGTGTTGCATGAAAATATGATCAGAAACAGTGCTTTCATTGGTATTATGAACTCTAAAATAGTGATTTAAAGAGATGCATGTGGCTAAAGACCACGAATAACAAAATAGAAATGCCCAATCTTTACAAAATCCATCAGGAATTGATATTTTAACAGATTATTAAAGATAGAAATATGATGTCTCCTTATTTAGCTGAGTTCGTAGGCACGCTGATATTAATCTTATTTGGAAATGGTGTGGTAGCAGGGGCGGTATTGAAACAATCAAAATCGGAAAACAGTGGATGGGTTGTTATATGTACTGCCTGGGGACTGGCTGTTACGTTTGCTATCTATGCCGCGGGAAGCTATAGCGGAGCACATATCAATCCGGCTGTCACACTGGCACTGGCCGTGAACGGGAGTTTTCCATGGCAGCAAGTCCCGGGGTATTGCATAGCGCAGTTGCTTGGGGCATTCACGGGTGCCACTATTGTTTGGATTTATTATTACCCACATTGGAAAATCACTCCAGATGAGGATATCAAACGTGCTGCATTTTGTACATCACCTGCGATACGGTCTCCTCTCAACAACTTCCTCTGCGAGTTTATCGGAACAATGGTGCTGATTATGGGTTTACTTTTCATAGGTGCCAATCAGTTTGCTGAGGGATTGAATCCACTGGTGATTGGTGCATTGATTGCGACCATTGGTTTCAGCTTGGGCGGCACGACAGGTTTTGCTATCAATCCGGCCAGGGATCTGGGTCCGCGCATAGCTCACTTTATTTTACCCATTCCCGGCAAGGGTTCATCCGATTGGTCTTATAGCTGGGTACCGATAATGGGGCCATTGGTTGGAGGCGTAACGGGCTCTATTTTGTATCAGTTACTTATTTCATAGACGGCAGACCATGGGCAAATTTGTTATTGCATTAGATCAGGGTACAACCAGTTCACGTGCCGTTTTGCTGGATGATCTGGGTAAGATTATCGCTGTAACACAGCAGGAATTCAACCAAATTTTTCCTCAATCCGGATGGGTAGAGCATGACCCCAAAGAAATCTTATCCACACAACTTGGCATGTTGCATCAATTGGTTCGCGAAAATAAAGTAGATGTAAAATCGGTGGTTGCCATTGGGATAACCAACCAGCGCGAAACCACAGTAGTATGGGATAAAACCACCGGTGAGCCTGTTTACAATGCAATCGTCTGGCAGGATAAGCGTACGGCTTCCATTTGCGAAGCCATGAAGGCAAAAGGATTGGAGGAGTATGTAAGGGAGAACACGGGGCTGGTGATCGATTCTTATTTTTCAGGTACCAAAGTAAAGTGGATACTGGACAACGTAGTGGGAGCCAGGAAGCGTGCGGAAAACGGCGAGCTGCTCTTCGGCACCATCGACTCGTGGCTCATCTGGAATATGACCAAGGGAAAATCGCACGTGACAGACTTCAGCAATGCCTCGCGTACATTGCTGTTCAACATCCGTTCGTTGAAGTGGGATGAAACTTTGTTGAAAGAGTTGGGAGTGCCGGCGTCTATGCTTCCTGTCGTTTCGGATTCTGCTGCCCATTTTGGAGATTATGTTCTGGATGGCATTACCATTCCTATTGCCGGTGTAGCAGGCGATCAACAGGCAGCGTTGTTCGGGCAGGCATGCTTTGCACCCGGCATGGCAAAAAACACCTATGGTACGGGATGTTTTATGCTTATGAACACGGGAGAGAAGATTCAATTTTCTAAGAATGGCCTCATTACCACCATCGCGTGGGGAATGAACGGAAAAGTAGAATATGCGTTGGAAGGAAGCGTATTTATAGCCGGTGCTGCTGTGCAATGGCTGCGCGACAGCCTGCACCTTATTGATCAGTCTAAAGACTCCGAATATTTTGCTACCAAGGCCCTTGGATCTAACGAAGTGTATGTGGTGCCAGCCTTTGTGGGATTAGGTGCACCTTATTGGGATATGTATGCACGAGGAGCTATTTTCGGATTGACCCGGGATACCGGTAAGGATCATATCATTAAGGCTACTCTGGAGTCGCTGGCTTTCCAGACTAAGGATATCCTCAACGCAATGGAGGAAGATGCTGGCGTCAAGCTGAAGATTCTTAAAGTAGATGGTGGTGCTTGTGCCAATAATATGCTCATGCAGTTTCAGGCTGATATTTTGGATACCACGGTGGAGAGGCCCGAAATGATTGAGTCTACTGCGTTGGGTGCGGGTTTTATGGCAGGTATTCAGGCAGGCCTGTGGAAGAAAGAAGACATTGCCAGGAACAGGGTGATCAATAAGAAGTTTGTACCGGAAATGGATGATACACTGCGAACGAAGTTGTACAAAGGTTGGCAGAAGGCAGTGAAGCGGTCGATGAATTGGGTTGAAGAATAGGTGTAGCATGACATTTTCAAAATGAGATTTTCCTACCAGTATAGAAACGAGATAAAAGAGCGACTCTCCACACAACGATATGATGTGCTGGTGATCGGGGGTGGAGTCACGGGGGCCGGAATTGCGCTTGATGCAGTATCCCGTGGATTAAAGACAGCCCTGATCGAAAAGGATGATTTTGCCTCAGGTACGAGCAGCCGCTCCACCAAATTAATTCACGGCGGCTTGCGTTATCTCAAGCAATTTGAATTTGCCCTCGTAAAAGAAGTAGGCAGCGAACGCGCTGTAATACATAGCCTGGCTCCACACCTGGTGATTCCTGAAAAAATGTTGTTACCCTTACGGGAAAAGCGTGGGTATGGCAGCCTACTTACTTCTCTTGGTCTCATGCTTTACGACTGGCTGGCTGGTGTGATACCCAAGGATAGAAGAAGAATGCTCAACCGGTTGCAAACGTTGAGACGTGAGCCCCTGTTGAAGCAGGATCAGGTGAAGGGAGGTGCATTGTATGCGGAGTATCGTACCGATGACTCAAGGCTTACCATAGAAATAATAAAGAAGGCGGCAGCGATGGGAGCGGACATACTTAACTACTGCGCACTGACGGAACTGGTAATTGATAAGTTGAAACTTACCGGCGCACGTGTTTACGATAATATTGCTGATTCTACCTTGACCATTAATTCAATTGCAATAATCAACGCGGCCGGCCCATGGGTAGATCAGATACGGGTCATGGATAAATCTTTGGAAGGGAAGCGACTGCATCTTACCAAAGGTGTCCATGTTGTTTTTCCGCGCGCGAAGTTTCCTGTGCGTCAGTCCATTTATTTTGATATCGAAGATGAGCGGATGATTTTTGCAATCCCACGGGGCAGGACTACTTACGTTGGTACTACCGATACAACCTATGATGGCAAAATTGAAGATGTACAAACGAATAGGGATGATGTAGCTTATTTGTTGAGGGGTATAAACGAAAATTTTCCAACACTCAATCTCAAAGTAAAAGATGTGGAATCAAGTTGGGCAGGCTTGCGTCCGCTCATACATGAAGATGGAAAGTCTACCTCAGAACTATCGAGGAAAGACGAAATCTTTGAGTCAGATTCCGGATTGATCTCCATAGCGGGGGGGAAGCTGACGGGCTATCGCAAGATGGCAGAACGTGTGGTGGACATGGTTATCAAATCCTACTTTGCGAACAGAAAATTGCCTTCCTCCAAAACCGACAAATTAAAACTTGCTGACGAAAAATTTGTTAATTACCGTAGGGTACGGTTGTATATCAACCAGCTCAGGAGGAAGCTGAAAACACTGGATTTGGATGAAGACTATGCCCAATATCTTGTTGGGCTTTATGGTAGTAAGGCAGACGAAGTGCTGGCACAGATGATTAACACGCAAGGTTCTGATCCTGACCTCAGGTTGCTTAAATGCGAACTCAACTACACGCTGGCTGAAGAAATGGTGTGCTCATCGGTTGACTTTTTTAATCGAAGGACAGGCAGGCTCTATTTCGATATCGCGGCGGTGATGAAATACAAAAGTGAGATTTTATCTTTGATGGCGCAAAAACTCAATTGGTCGGAAGCGCAACGAATCCGTGATCGGGAGATTTTGGAGCATGAGATTACAAAGGCAACGGGTTTTCACTGAGAGAATAATTACTTTTACTATATTGAATAATAAATTTTAAACATGATACGTATTACGTTGATTATTTTGATCGGTTTATTTGTAATGGCATGCGGATCTAAAAGTGAAAAAAGGGTAACCGAAGATTATGGTTCGCCTGAGCCTACCTCGGCACCGACAAAAATAGATGAGAACCTGGTAGCACAAGGAGCCGCTCTGGTGAAGAAGAGTGACTGCAATACCTGCCACCATGTAACGAATACCCTCGTAGGTCCTTCGCATACCGATGTGGCTAAAAAATATGAATTCACAAATGAGAATATTGAATTGATTGCCGGCCGGATCATCAACGGAAGTTCAGGCATCTGGGGCCCGGTGATGATGACACCTCATGCTGATTTATCGCAAGAGGATGCCTTGAAGATGGCGCGTTATGTTCTCTCTCTGGATGGAGAAGCTGAACCTGAGTAGTTTCCGTTAAATCAACTTACAGATTGCTCAGCTAAATTAAGCTATACTTTTTCTTTTACACGTGGAGCTCCATCCAATATCTCTTGATTTGCGAATTCAGAAAAATACTCAAAATTTTTATTGAATGATGCAGCCAGGCTGCTAGCCTTTCGGTCGTATGCTTCCTTGTCTGCCCACGTGTTTCGTGGGTTTAGGATTTCAACTGGGACTCCCGGGCAGGACTCAGGCATAGCTACTCCAAAGATGCCGTGGGTTTTGTAGGTAACTTTATCTAACGCTCCATTCAGTGCGGCTGTTATCAGAGCGCGGGTATATTTCAAGCTCATCCTGCTACCAACACCATATTCTCCACCAGACCAGCCGGTATTCACCAACCACACATTCACGTTTGCTTCACGCATTTTCTTACTTAGCATTTCAGCATATCGGGTGGGGTGCAGCGGCATGAAAGGTGCACCAAAACAAGCGGAGAATGTGGTAGTGGGCTCTGTAATTCCAGCTTCAGTGCCCGCCACCTTAGCCGTATAACCAGAAATAAAATGGAAAGCAGCTTGCCCCGGTGTCAATTTAGAAATAGGAGGTAATACGCCGTATGCATCACAGGTGAGGAAGAAGATGCTTTTTGGGTTTTCCCCAATCGAAGGAACGGCAATGTTTCTGATATGCTCCAGCGGATAGCTTACTCTTGTATTTTCAGTTTTTGAGCCATCTTCATAATCTACTTCACTTGTTCCCTTTTTAAAGGTCACATTTTCCAATAGTGCCCCCGCTTTAATAGCGCCAAAAATATCCGGTTCTTTTTCCTTAGACAGGTCAATTACCTTGGCATAACAACCACCTTCAAAGTTGAAGACTACATTGTCTGATGTCCAGCCATGCTCGTCATCACCGATGAGTTTGCGGTTAGGATCTGCTGAAAGTGTAGTTTTGCCTGTACCGGACAGTCCGAAGAATATCGCGGTATCGCCTTGCTCCCCGATATTGGCGGAGCAGTGCATGGCTAACACATTTTTCTGATGAGGGAGTATAAAGTTGAGGGCAGAAAATACACCTTTCTTAATTTCCCCTGTATATCCGCTTCCACCTACCAGTATGATTTTTCTTGTAAAGTCGATAATTGAAAAGTTGTGTTGTCTGGTTCCATCCGTAGCCGGATTGGCATGGAAGGAGGGAGCGCACAAAATGGTCCACTCAGACTGGAAAGAGAGAAGCTCATCTTTGGTAGGTCTGAGAAACATGTTGCTGGCAAACAGGTTGGACCAGGGAAGTTCTGTAACTACGCGGATGTTTATCCTAAAGCGCGGGTCAGCACATGCAAACACATCGCGAACATAAAATTCTTTGCCGTTGAAGTGGTTAACTACTTTTTGGTGAAGTTTAGCGAACTTATCAGAATCGAAAGGGATATTGAAATTGTTCCACCATACAGCATCTTTAGTCACATCGTCCTTTACAGTGAATTTGTCTTTGGGAGATCTTCCTGTAAATTCCCCCGTATCAATAGCTATAGCTCCAGTGTCTGTGTACTGCGCCTGACCAAGTGTTACGGAAATGTCGGCCAGTTCGGAAGGGGAAAGGTTCCAGTGTGCTTTTCCGCTTGTAATTCCAATATCCCTAACTGATGCGTTTGAAGGTTTCACTCCACTTTCTTGCATGATTTTGTGCTAATGGTTAAGGGTTCAAATTTAATAAAATTATCTCCTAAAAATGCCTTTGCAATCGTTTTCGAGCAAGTAAAATCGGTTGCCGGCAATCAGTAATAAAATTACTAATTCGGGTTGCTATCTTTTTGTTAAGACTCTGACAGACAGGTGATTTTACTGATTTACTCAAAAAATGGCTTCCATTTATCCTCTAGTGGTTTTTTTGTCATCACGCTTACTCCAATCAGCAAGGTCAGTGAGGCTACCAGTGAGGGTATTGCGATATAATCTGTATCCACCGGCAAAAGACCAATTGAGATTTCGGTCCCCTTCCTGCAACGATAAAGTCCTCTTCATTCTTTATACTTTTACTTTTATAGACGATCATACCAATCAAAAGAAGCAAATAAGCAATGGTTACTACAGAATAAATGATATAATTGTGTTATCGGTGCATGCGCTAAAAGTAAGAAAAATTGATAAGTGCGCACTTGAAGTGATGCTTTTCCCAACCTAAACCTTGTGTATGGAAGACAAAAAATCCTTTAAACCCTACATTACTGCAAGCGATTTTATTCCGGAGTTCACCTTGAAGGCGGTATTGTTGGGATCTGT
>CAYTBO010000113.1:0-7126 GCA_964436055.1 uncultured Ohtaekwangia sp. | reverse complement strand
GAGGTAATACTTAGGGGAAAAATAATTGATGACAAAACAAAAGAGCCCATAGCAGGGGTAAGCGTTTACATCAACGATTTGGAAAAAGGAACGATTACCGACCCGGAAGGAAACTATCGTCTGACGATGTCAACAGGTGATCACATCATCACCTTTAGCTATGTAAACTTTGAGGAAAAGCTTACGGATTTAAAAATATATAATGACGGTGTTATCAATGTGAACCTGGAGGAAGTGCCCCGGCTGCTTGATGAGGTGGTAATCTCGGATAGGGCAAACCGGGAGATTGTAACCAGCAGTGTTGGGCAAACCCAAATCAGCATCAGGGAGTTGAAAAGGGCGCCTGCATTGTTGGGCGAAGTTGACTTAATAAAGCAGATACAAACCCTGCCCGGCGTGACCACCACCGGAGAGGCATCCTCCGGCTTCAATGTGCGGGGTGGCGGAGTGGATCAAAATCTTATCCTTTATGATGGTCTACCTGTTTTCAATAGCGCACATGCATTGGGTTTTTTCTCAGCGTTTAATTCAGAGGCAATCAGGGACGTAACATTTTATCGTGGAGGGATTCCTGCTGAATTTGGCGGAGGGGTTTCCTCTGCATTGGTAATACGCTCCAAAGAAGGGGACTATACCAAATGGGGTGGAGCTGGCGGAATAGGATTGTTGTCCAGCAATGTGCAGATCAATGGACCAATAAAAAAGGATAAGACCAGCATCATAGCGTCATTCAGGACCACATACTCCGACTGGTTGATCAACTCTGTCAGGACCAATTTTGTTGACCTTAGGAGTAGCACAGTAAGGTTTTTTGATGGAGCCCTTAAAGTGGCGCACCGTTTTAATGACAACACCAAGCTCACTGTTTCGGGGTACGGCAGTAAGGACCAATTCAGGCTGCGCGGAGACACCACTTTTGGATGGCAAAACCAACTTGTTGCGGCCCGATTGGACCATTCGTTTAGCCCCAAGGTATCTACTTCTATCATGGCAGGTTATGGTTCCTATAGTTATAATGTGGAGGATAATAATGAGGAAACCGGGTTTAACTTAAGCTATGAAATTACTTATCCTACGGTAAAAGCCGATTTCAACATACAAATGAACCCGCACAAATTAAATTTTGGGGTGCAGAGTCATTACTATCAATTTGATCCGGGCAACCTTCAACCGATATCAGCCGGTTCCAATGTAAGGCCGGTAAAGATTCAGAATCAAACTGCATTGGAAACAAGCTTTTACGTAAGTGATCAGTATACAATAAGTGAGAAGGTTTTTTTGGAGGTAGGTGTGCGGTTTTCAACGTTTCAGTCCCTCGGGCCACAAGATGTGTTTGTATATGAGCCCAACCAGCCGTTAGAGACTCTTAATATTATCGACACCGTATCTTTCAAGTCCGGGGAAAACATTGTAACCCAAACCGGCCTTGAGCCGAGGGCATCGTTCCGCTACACCATCAATGATGCAACTTCCATTAAGATCGGCTATAACCGGATATATCAATATTTACACCTGGTTACCAATACGGCCGCGATTACACCCGTAGACATCTGGCAGCCAAGTGGCAGGTTCTTCAAACCGCAATATGCTGACCAACTTTCGGTCGGATACTTCAAGACGTTGAAAGAAAAAACCTATGATTTTTTTGTTGAAGTCTACTATAAGGAAATTAAGAATATCCTGGATTTTAAGGATGGCGCCCAATTGATATTAAATAATCAAATAGAAACGGACTTACTACAGGGTGAGGGCAGGGCATATGGCATTGAGACCCAAATAACCAAGCAGCTTGGAAGGCTCACAGGATCATTTGCTTATACCTATTCCAGATCGCTTCGCACTATCAATGGACCCACCCCTCAAGAATCAATAAATGGTGGACAGGAGTATGCTTCAAACTATGATCAACCACACATCGTTAACGTGAACTGGAAATATGCTATTTCCAAGCGGTATTTCTTTACAGGAGGATTTACCTACAGGCAAGGTAGACCGGTAACATTGCCTGTGTCGGCATTTATCGTAGATAACATTCCGGTTTCAAATTTTTCAGAACGTAATCAATTCAGGATACCTGACTACCATAGGTTGGACATAGCTTTGGTTGTGGAAGGAAATCATAAGCGTAGAAAATTCTTGGATGGTACCTGGACATTTTCTTTGTATAATTTATATGCAAGGAGGAATGCATATTCTGTCTTCTTCCAGGAGGTTGATATACCATTTGTAAATCAGACAGTTTCCAGGCCATTTCAGTTGGCGGTTATTGGAACAGTATTGCCGTCTGTAACTTATAGTTTTAAGTTTTAATTTTGATCCATTTTCTGAAATAATTTAATAGAGGTTTAATTTTATGAGAACAATAATTTCCTCAATGCTATTTCTTATGCTGATCGCTTGCGTAGATCGGATAGTCATAGATGAGGATGGTGAATTTACACCTCAAATTGTCGTTGATGGTTTTATTTCAGATGATTCGGGCCCCTACACGGTGCGGTTTTTCAGGTCTTCCAGTATTGAAGACAATCTTAGCAGTGCCACACCATTTTCAGCTCGCACGGTGACCATCTCAGACAACCTAGGCAATTCAGAAGATTTGCTTGAAACTCAAAATGGTTCAGGTATTTATGTCACCAGGCCAACCGGTATACGCGGTATTGTGGGAAGATCCTACATCTTGCGAATTGAATTCCGGGATGGAAATGTGTACGAGTCGACTCCGGAATTGATCAGGCCTGCCGGATCAGTAGATAGCATATACTATGAATTTGAGTCATTTAAACCATTATCCGGACCCACCGAATTTGGATATCGGATTTTTATAGATTCGGAAGGGGGAGATGACAGCAAATTTTTCCGCTGGCGCTTCAATGGGACTTACCGGGTAGAAACCAACCCGGAACTGCGGACTGTGCCGTTTGGCCAGGGAAGGGTGCCTGCCCCACCACCCTGCAGCGGTTTTATTTTTAACGGGGAACTGGTGATGGTGGGAGATTGTAACTGTTGTACTTGTTGGGTAAGACAACCCGAGAATTTGCCAAATGTGAGTGACAACCAGTTTATCATTGGAGGTAAATTTAAAAAAGTGGAGGTCGGATTTGTGCCGGTAAATGCTTTTACTTTTTTTGATCGATACCGGATTGAGGTAGAACAGTTGAGCTTGTCACAAGCAGCATTTGACTTTTGGAGGTCGGTACGGTCTCAAAAGGAAGGCGCAACCAGTCTGTTTCAACCATCATTTGGTGAGGTTAAAACAAATATATTTCCAATAAACGGAGGACCGCCTGTATTGGGACTGTTTTATGCTTCGGGTAAGAGTAAGCGATCGATTTTTATAAGACGTGATGAAGTACCTGTGCCTGTGCCTCAGCCCTCCACGACAATTCAGGAACAATGCGATATTGTTTTTCAAAACGCTTCTACCACTAAACCAGCTGGATGGTAAATAGGATAATGTTTTCACTTATGAAATGCCCATCAGCAAAGCAGACCCAAAGGAATGATAATCAGCCATGGGCATTCCATGCCTGCGTGCCGGAATGCCGGACTATGGCATGCAGGCATGTGACCACTAAAAAAATTATTAACACATGAAAAGAGCAACGATTTATAACGTAATAATTTCCGTAATTCTTGGTGTATTGGTAGCGGCTATGCCGGCCGATGATGTACAGAGCATAATTGCCAAACTGGAAACCTATTACAAAACATACCCTCAGGTCAGGGTTCATTTGATTTTTAATCAGCCTAAATATGCCCCTGGCGACACGGCTTTTTTTAAAGTGTTTTTCCTAACTGAAGATTTTCGTCCGGTGCCGGATAAGCAAATTATTACCCTTGAGCTTAAAGATGCAAATGCAAACAATGTACAGGCGCAAAACATACGGGTGATGGATGGTGAAGGACACAATCAGATTATTTTCTCAAACAATTTGCCGCCTGGAGAATATTCTCTCGTGGCGTATAGCGAAGTAATGAAAAACCATGACCCAACACTTTTTTTCAGAAAAAACTTCACAATCACAGGCCGGATGCAATTGGTACAAGGCAATCCGAAGCAAGATGCCTTAAGCTTCTATCCTGAAGGGGGATTTCTGGTAGAGGATACTGAAAACAATATCGTTGTAAAGTCAAATCGAATAGGGTCGGGAAAAGTAATTGATCAAGCGGGAATGTTGGTTGCTGATTTTCAAATTGGTAAAGAAGGCATAGCAAATTTTACTTTTACTCCTAAAGAAGGATATACTTATAGTGGCCAATTTAATGGAATGGAGACGCCAATTCCATTATCCACAACGGAGGAGGCGTGTGCCGTTCAAGTTAAACGTTTTGGTTCTGGGGGTGTGGATATTGATGTATCGGTCCCCACAGGCTCTGCGCTTGGCCGGCAGGAATTATATTTTATTGCTCTTTCAAAAGGCAGAGTGGTCTACTCCAGCTCGTTCAAATTTGATAATGCCAAAACGCGGCTAAGTGTTAATAATCTTCATTCCGGGTTAAATGAATTATTCATTTTTGACAAGAAGGATAAGTTGTTGGCTGAAAGAATATATTATGTTGCTCCTGCTACTGCGAAAGTGCAGATTACCCCGGAAAAACAATATGTAACTCCCCGAGAAGCCGTAACCGCATCTGTTGAAATTGCGGACGAATCAGGCCGTTCGTTATCCGGTTCATTCACAACAAGGGTGATGAATACACCACTTTTCTCAGAAATACGCCAAGCTTCGTTCGAAACTGAAATCAATCTTTTTAACGATTTACCAGGCCTAAGAACGGATTTTGAACAATCTGCATTGAGTGAAGAGGAGTGGTTGGCTACACTTGATGAAAGACTGATTATGCAAAAATGGGCCAGGATAAACTGGAAGGAAGTTTTCGATCCGGGGAAAGCGCAAACAAAATACCCTTTCAAATATTCCCTTGACCTAAAAGGCCAGGCAATTTTTGAATCTACCGGAGAGCCTGTGCCTGACTCCACCTTAATCATGATTTATCAGCAAAAAGGAATGATTGGCTATCAAACGTACACTTCTAAAAAGGGTGAATTTGTGTTTCCCTTCATTTATGATTTTACAGGTACCGACCAGGCTTTTTATATGATGGAGTTCAGGAAGAAAGAGAAACAAAAAGACTATTACATCTTGCCCGAATTGAAAATAAGCTCCCTAAATGAGACAACGGCTTCAGAAACCGGGAATTCGGATCCTTATGGCGACTATAAGTTCAGAAAAAAATTGATTGACCGATCTTTTTCCTTTTTTGTAGATCCGAATAATAGCATTGACGCAAAAATAAATAACCCGAATGCTGAATTTGAGGATGAGCTTGGCGGGGTCGATGTGACTGTGAAAGTAGATGATTATTTGGTGTTTCCTACCATGCCGGATTTAATTCATGAAGTGATTTCAGGTCTTCAGCATCGTGCATCAAGTGGCGGCTCAACTCTTAGAGTTGTCTTTATACGAAATACCTATACGGTGATTCCAAAGGGAGATCCGTTATACATTATTGATGGTGTGTTTACAAAGAACACTGATTTTTTCCTCAAACTAAATCCACAGGATATATCGAGCATTAAGCTGATCAACAATGAAAGTAAATTACAGCGCCTGGGTGAAATGGGAAAATATGGAATTGTTATCGTTCAGACTAAGAAATCCATTGCCAGGGAAGTAATTGAAAATAGCAATATTTTCCCAATCAGTGGATTAAGTCTTGAAATGGATTTTAAGGCACCACAGTATGCCACAAGGGCAACCTCAAGAAGACCGGATTTGCGATCTTCCATTTACTGGAATCCCAAAATGAGCACAAATGCAAACGGAAGAGCTGAATTGAAGTTTTATACATCCGATGATGCTGCTCCCGCTACTATCGAAGTAATGGGATTCACATCGGATGGACGCACTTTTTTCGCAAAACAAGTTATTGATGTAAAGGCACCTGAGATCAGGCAATAATTAGTTGTCCCTTAAAAACCCTCAAACAGGTTTATTTACCAATAAAATCGATGAGATTGTGTTGAAATATGCACGAAAGTAGAACTCCAAATCAAAAACCAGATTTTAGAAATTCATAGAATGTAAAGCATTGAGCTAAATGCTATCGCTGTTGCGCGGCTGAATTCGTTTTGATTGCTATAGAAAGGTAGTAGTCCGCGCAAATCATCAGGGGCGGGCGGAGCCCGCCCCTGATGATTTGTTGTGCGACTGCAATTGTAATGCGGAGCTCCAATTGCCTAGCGCACACAGGCTACTAATTCATTAGAAAGAATCCATCGTCTTAATACTTTTAGAAAATAAGTTTTTAAGGGACGACTAATTATTAAATAAGGGCACTATCGAATTGATAGATTTTCACCGGGGTGATGCAACCGTTCAACCGTACATCACTGTCTTCACTAGGTATCTTGTTTAAGGGCGGAAAAAGTGAAAGCCCGATCTTCAGGCATTCGGCTTTGCAGTGGACAAGAAACTTATCGTAAAAACCCTTGCCATAGCCTACACGATGCCCGGTCACATCAAAGGCCAACAAGGGCACAAAAACTAAATCAAGTTGATCAAAGGGAACAGGCACTCCTTGTTTGGGTTGCTTTATTCCCCAATTATTTTCTTCCAACTGATGAAGTCCTTCAAAATAGTAATTTTCCAGTTGATCGGCGGTTTTGTTGATACGAGGTACGGAAAGTCTGATGTTGGGAAACTCTCGCCTGAGCCGTTCAATGATCAGCCAGGTGTCCGGTTCCTTGTTTGCCACGATAGGCAGGAACGTATGGATTGTCTTAATGAACGAGATATCAAAGGAAGAAAAAAACTGATCGCTTATTCGCTTGCAGCTATTCAGGTATTCTGCTTCTGAAAGTGACTTGCGCTTATCAAGATATTCTTTTCTGATTTCCGCTTTTGTCATTGTATCAAATATAACAGAAGGAATTCAATCTCTTATTTTTAAATAGGTTTAAACTAATCCTACTTTGGCATTTTTTTTATTGAGGAATAAGCGATAATGGGTTCACGCAAAGTACGCGAAGAAAATGCGCAAAGCACGCGAAGTAAGTTTTCTTTGTGGTTCTTTGCTTGTGCCATGAAGTTCTTTTAAAGATGATGAGAAAATGGTTCATCGA
>CAYTBO010000112.1:0-7381 GCA_964436055.1 uncultured Ohtaekwangia sp. | reverse complement strand
TCCCATGATTTGGTAATTTTATTGCGCTCAGCTGGAACGGCATTCAGGAATGAAATAGCCCTGTCAACTATCACCTGATCATCCTGGGCCTTGCCATAGGCCACCAGCAAAGGAGCCACTGTATTGATGATCAAATTATCAATGCTCTCTTTTCCCATTCCCGAGATGGAGCGTATTGTTTTTCTACCGAAACGATAATGGTGGTGCCAATAGTCAGAAGTATGTATTTCAAACAATGATGTTAGTTGATTTTCAGATTCAGCTTCAATCAGTTTGGAGAATAAGTTCTGATTTTTAAAATACAATGAACAGAATTGGGCAATTCGGATTGTGGGAAAGTTAGCCGGTCTTAGCCTCATAAACTTCCACTGCTCTTTGTTTAGCTTTTGATTTGACAATCCATACTTTGCCGAAAGTATTTTATACTCACGCTGAAGAACTTTAAAATATTCATCCTTTAAACCAAAATCCAGGAACCCGGCCTGACCATACAACAAGGCTTCAATTTGTGTAAGGTTATCTCCTTGTTTGAGCAGAATTTTTCGTGGCACCGAATTGGCCAATTGAAGGAAGGAGTCATAATTAATTTTAAAACCAAAATTTCGCGCCATCAATTGATACGTTACCTCTTCCCAATCGTTGTTGGTAGCCGAGAGCAATTGAGAAATGAGTTTTGCTTTATTCTCTAATCGCAGCATCAGCGCTTTGTCCAACATGGAGTAATGCACGATATCGTTGATGGTAAAAAATAGTTTTTCGCAAGGAATGGAAGATGGGCTTTCAACCAACTTTTTAAATCGATCAATCAACGAATTATCCACTCTTCCCTCCAGCGAAATTGTCGGCATTTCCGTACCATCACTTCGTAACACCTTTTTATCGGCAGACCAGACAACATGCAACACAACATTTTCGTAGGCTGGATCGGAGTCGTGCCCATGATCATACCATCCTGAAGCTTTTGTATGGATTTCAACACTGCCGGCCCAATCTATGCTTCCAATTCTAAGTTTAGCGTCCGAGAAATCCGGTCCGGAGTTATGATTTAATAAGCCTGCGTGAAATACCTGAACAGGTTCGCCTGCCGAGGTTTTTAAATCCATCTTGGTGAAATACTGAAATTGCCAGATGTAGTGAAGGAAAGATTCCTGCATTGGAAAACGGTTACTTAAAGATACATATCCAAAAGCACTTTCATTTCTTCCTGCATTTTTTTCGCTTCCAACCCCGCTTTTTCAGCAAAATCCTCTTCAGCGGACGCATAAATAATGGCCCTGGATGAATTAACGATCAATCCACCCTGCTTCGTCAGGCCATACTTACTTACCTCGTTAAGATCACCGCCTTGCACCCCTACACCCGGTACCAGAAAAAAATGATCTGGGGCAAGCTGGCGAATATCGGCTATCCTATCCGCACGTGTAGCGCCAACCACGTACATTAGATTATCAGGTGTGGACCAACGCTGGGTTTTCAAAATCACTTCTTCGAATAGTTTTCTTCCCGAATCTTTAGATTCCAGTAATTGAAAATCCTGACTGCCTGAATTAGACGTGTGAACCAGCACGATAGCCCACTTTCCTTCTACCAAAAAGGGAATAAGCGAATCTTGCCCCATGTAAGGCGCTACTGTGATCGCATCAAAATTCATTTGTTCAAAGAATGCCTTTGCATAAAGCGCAGACGTATTGCCAATATCACCTCGTTTCGCGTCAGCAATAGAAAAAACCTCTTTTGGAAGGTAATCGATCGTTTTAATCAGGCTCTCCCAGCCTTTGACACCAAGGGCCTCATAAAATGCCAGATTTGGTTTATAGGCGATGGCATATTCAATGGTAGCATCGATGATTTGTTTATTGAATTCAAAAACGGGATCATCTAAACGAAGAAGATGTTTTGGGATTCTATTAAGATCGGTGTCGAGGCCAATGCAAAGGTAGGACTGCTTCTTCTTAATCTGATCAAATAATTGAGAGCGGGTCATCAGACAAAAATAAGCAGCTTCCCTCAAAAAAAAGAGCGCCATGTGAATAACAAGGCGCTCTTTCTCGTTTTTAATCCATTTACCTTAAATCAATCACTTCCACCCCGGGGTACTTTTTGGCATCAAAACCAAAAAAAGAATCATCTACCTTAACGTTTCCCTGGAATTTGCTTATCGAATATTTATACCGGTTGCCCGACTTATCAAACATCGTCCAGGATTGGATACTCTTATCCTTCTTACTGATGTTCATCCTGATTTTAAAATACTGAGCATCCTTTTTTTCCGGCACCAGGTCTACGACTTCACACAACACACCCCCATCGACTTGATCTTCGAGGTAAAGGTATTTGTAACCCTTCTGGTACATGATGTAAAACTTGGAAGGATTCATCTCGTCGGTATCGGGGTCTACATTGTCGATATTTACTTCTTTGGCTGAGGGTAAATAGGTCCAAACCGTAGTCCCATCATTGATGATTTCCTGGTCATCCAGCACCAGCTTAAACTTAGCTCCTTTCACTGTAATCTTACCCTTAAATTCTTCATTGATACCATCCGTCTCATTGGTAAGGGCAGAAGTGAGATTCGCTTCAAAAGAAGTGAGGTTCTTATACTTATTACTCATAGCCTCTAATATCTCCAAAGCCTTTGGATCGTATTGAGCCATGAGCGCTGAACCAGAAACAATTAATATGAGGGTAAAAACGCTTTTTTTCATTGCTAATATAAATTTATTGGATTACGCATCTCTGCCTGCCGCAGTGCTTGACGATCTCATCCTGTAGACTTTGGTTTATGAAGGACTATGCTTTTCTCTTAATTCATTCAATAATTGTTCCAAACTTACTTCATCGTTGACTAAAACTTCCCTGGCTTTGGATCCTTCAAAGGACCCCACAATCCCGGCCGCCTCAAGCTGATCAATAAGCCTGCCCGCCCTGTTATATCCCAGCTTCAGCTTTCTTTGAATCAATGATGTACTTCCCTGCTGGTGCATTACAATAAGCCTTGCAGCCTCTTCAAAAAGGGCGTCTCTATCCGATAAATCAACATTAGAGGCTCCGCTATCCTCATCCCCTTCAAATTCCGGAAGCAAATATGCTGATTCATATCCTCGCTGGCTTCCAATAAAGTCACAAATCTTTTCCACTTCGTGCGTATCCACAAAAGGCGACTGCAGCCTGATCACATCTGAGCCTGCCGAAAGCAGCATATCACCCTGGCCAATCAACTGGTCCGCTCCACCTGCATCGAGGATGGTTCTGCTGTCTACTTTAGAGGTTACCCTAAATGAAAGCCTGGCCGGAAAGTTTGCTTTGATAACACCTGTAATAACATTGACGGACGGCCGCTGAGTGGCAACCACCAGGTGAATACCAATAGCTCGTGCTAGCTGGGCCAGTCTAGCGATAGGAGTTTCTACTTCTTTGCCTGCTGTCATCATCAAGTCAGCCAATTCATCAATCACTAGTACAATGTATGGCAGGAAACGATGTCCTTCCTTTGGATTAAGTTTTCGTGCAACAAATTTCGTGTTGTATTCTTTCAGATTTCTTGCGCCTGCATCTTTCAGCATCTCATACCGGTTCTCCATTTCTATGCAAAGTGAGTTTAGGGTATGAACCACTTTGCGTGTGTCGGTAATGATAGCCTCTTCACTATTCGGAAGTTTAGCCAGATAATGTCTTTCAATTTTACTAAACAATGACATCTCTACTTTCTTGGGATCGACCAAAACGAACTTCAGCTGACTTGGATGTCTTTTGTACAATAGCGAAGTCAGGATCACATTCAACCCTACGGACTTACCCTGACCCGTGGCCCCTGCTACCAAAAGATGGGGCATCTTGGCCAGGTCTATTACCAGTACTTCGTTGGAAATGGTTTTTCCGAGGGCAATTGGCAGCTCTTTATCCGATTTCATGAATTTTTCTGTGCTTAGCACCTGCCGAATGCCGACCATTTCACGATTTTTATTCGGCACTTCTATTCCAATCGTTCCCTTTCCGGGGATTGGAGCAATAATTCTTATACCCAATGCGGACAAGCTCAGCGCGATATCATCTTCCAGATTTTTGATCCTAGAAATTTTGATGCCGGCCTCGGGAACAATTTCGTACAAGGTTACTGTAGGTCCAATGGTAGCCTTGATGCTGCTTATGCCAATTTTGAAATTCGTGAGTGTTTCAAGAATCTTGTCTTTGTTTTGTGTAAGCTCTTCCTGGGTTACCTGCACCTTTCCGGAGTCATACTCATCCAATAAATCAAGTGGAGGAAATTTGAAACTACTCAGATCCATTGTTGGATCGTAAACACCGTGCTCGGCTACCAGCTTACTGGCTGTTACATCGGTATCAACTACGGGTGCCTCCACCACAAAAGACGGCTCTGCTTTGGTTTCCTTTTTTTCAACCTTCTTAGTCTCATTCGATAAAGGAATTTCGTGCTCTAAGTTTTGCTGACTATTTAGCGGTTCAACATCTTCGGCGGTCGACACAACCTCTTCCGGTTCACCAGTGGATTGCTGAGCCACCCAATTATCCTCCTCATCCGTATACGTAGGCTTATTTTCATCTTTCAGGATAGCATCGTTTCCCATCGGCTTGGGATTGGAAACCTGAAAAGCATTGATTGCAGTTACATTGAAAAAATAAATAATGAATACAAAAAGTGAAAACACAAGTATCAAAAATGTGCCCCATCCAAATAAGCCATCAGAAATTTTGGCCAGCTCATAACCAAGCCCTCCACTGAGATAATTTATTTCGCTTACACCCGTGGTGCTATTGGTAACATATCCCAGGAGCAAACTCAACCATAGTCCTGAGAACACTGAAAAAACGAAAACAGAAAATATCGGGAGCAGTACTCTTTTAAAAACCATTTTGAACCCGACAATGAAAAGCAACGGAGGAATAAAAAAAGCTGATATTCCAAACCATTTGAAAATGAAATAATGCGATGTAATGGCTCCGTACAGACCCAGCCAGTTGTCAACTTCCTGGACTGAATCGAGAATTCCAGCTTCCCCTACAGCCTCTACCACACTTTGATCTGCCTTGCCGGTGAAAAGATAGGAGATAAAGGCAGTCACTAAATAAAGTGAGGAGATGAGCAGAAAAAAGCCACAGGCGAGCTTGAGGCGTGGATCCTTGAAAAACGAAAAAGTAAAGGCAGCACCTCCATTCTTTTTCTTTTTGTCGAACTTCTTAAATGTATTGGACTTGTAGGAATTCTGGGCCATTCTCTAAATATGGCACAAAACTAAGGAATAAATCAAAACGCTGAAAATGAGCTTGCGCCACCCTCGATACTCTTCGATTTCGGAAAAAATTCTTATTAGGACTTCCTGTATTGAATCTTCTCTATTCACTAACTTGGCCTAAAGAACTGCCTCTGAAAAAAGCCTCATCGGTTTTGCTATTCATCCTCTGCGCGGGAACCATTTCTGCCCAGCAAAATTTAATTGACAGCCTAACCCGTATTGTTTCGTTGCAGCGGCACGATACCGTTGAGTTTCATGCCCTGCTCGGGCTAACCAATGAATATCTGCGCAAAGACATACAACAGGCTAAGAAATTCGCACTTAGGGTTGTTTCGTTAGCCGACACACCGCAGGAAGCACGGTGGCTGTCGGGGGCATACAATTATTTGATCACCTGCTATCAGCAGTCTGGTGGCTTAGATAGTGCCCACTACTTTATACAAACTTCAGAAAAGTTAGTTCAACAACATCCGGAAAATGCTAGAATGAAATACAATTATAACCAGGCCGTAAGCCTTTTTTATAAAAACATTGGCGATTACAAAAAGGCATTGCCCTACATGTTGGAAAATTTGAATGACTGGAAAAAAGAAGACGAAAATAAAGCCGGTCAACTATTGAATTTGGGTAACCTTTACATCAATCTGGGTGAATTTAAAAAAGCTGCCGATTCGCACCTGCAATCACTTCGCTTATTTGAAAAAATTGGCAGCAAACGTGGCCAATCCTTTTGTCTCAATAGTCTGGGAAATGATTATATGGACCTTAAACAGTATGCAGTAGCCGAAAAATATATTTTGCAATCTGAAAAATTAAAAGAAGAACTGGGAGATAAAAGGGGGGTGCTCAACTCGTGGATGGGTTTAGGGATTGTCTATCAGCAAACCAATAAAGCAGAACTTTCCATGCTTTATTTTAATAAAGCCTTAACGCAGGCCCGCGAACTCAAATTGGTACTCGAGGAAGCCCGGGCTCTTTTCAACATGGGATCGCTTTTAAAACAGGAAAAGAAAAATGATGAAGCAATCCAAAAATTTTCAGAGGCACTTCCCCTCGCCCGGCAACTCGGAGACAGTTCCCTGGTTTTGAGAATAAAAACTTACCAGATCGCGTTGCAGACAGATGCGCAAACAGAAATAAAAAAAGAGCAAACGTTATTACAAAACATCAAAATCTCTGCGGAGGCAGGGGCACTCGACAATACCGCAGAAGCACACTTCATGCTTGCCGAATGGTATGCCTCGCGCAAGCAATTCGATAAAGCCTATGAGAACTATAAACAAGGTCAGCGACTCACCGATTCGATCCAAGGCAATCAAGTCATCTTACAATTGAAAAAGCTGGAAGAAGAATACAACACTGAAAAGAAGGAAAAAGAAATTGCATTACTGAAAAAAGATCAGGAATTACAAACGCTGGCGCTTAGTCGTGAGCGCACCAATGTCATTCTAATTGCCATCGCTCTCTTCTCGGTCATTATCATTGGTGTTCTCCTCATTAACCGGTATCGCATTATGAACCGCGCCAGGCGCATGCTTGAACTTGAACAAATGCGCAATCACATCGCCCGCGACCTGCATGATGACATCGGATCTACACTATCCAGTATCAACATCATGAGTCAGCTGGCGTTGCGGGAAAATGGCCATGCTGGTAATCATTTGAATAAAATTGCCAGTCACTCCGCCAGCATGATGGAAAAAATGAGCGACATCGTCTGGTCGATCAACCCAAAAAATGATTCGCTCGAGCAGGTAGTGACCAAAATGAAAGAATTTTCTGCTGAAATCTTAGAACCAAAAAATATTGACTATGCATTCCACATCGAAGAGACCATTTACTCGATGAAACTGAATGCAGAGAAAAGAAAAAATATATTTTTGATTTTTAAGGAAGCCGTTAACAATGCAGCAAAATACAGTGAAGGAACTAAGGTAACAATCTCCTTATCGGTTAAAAATCAACAGCTCTATCTTATGGTTCGTGATAACGGCAAAGGGTTTAACCCTGGGTTGGGCACTACTGGCAATGGATTAAAAAATATGGAAGACCGAGCCGTTGCCATGCAGGGGAAGTTGATCCGTACCAGCGAACCCGCAACGGGCACGAATATCCAACTTGAAATACCC
>CAYTBO010000111.1:0-7481 GCA_964436055.1 uncultured Ohtaekwangia sp. | reverse complement strand
GGTACAGGGATGCCCGCGTCAGGCCAAGCTCGTCTGCGGCCTTGGAGATATTGCCATTGTGAAGCTGGATGGCTTTCAATACGGCAGCTTTTTCCACATCATCAAGATTAAGGGTATCACTTTCTGTTGTAGACCCACCTTTGCGATTAAATAAAAAATCGCTTTCCTGAAGGGCGTTAGAGTCTGCCATGATGACCGCACGCTCTATTGCATGTTGCAATTCTCTGACATTACCCGGCCAGGCGTATTTTTTTAATTTGATGAGTGCACCATCAGAAAATGAAACGATGTCTTTGTGATATTTTCTGGTGTAAAAATTCAGAAAATGATTGGCTAGCAATGGAATGTCATCCACGCGCTCACACAATGGAGGAATGCGTATCTCAACCGTATTGATTCTGTAGAGTAAATCTTGTCGGAATTTACCATCATCAACCATTTGGTGGATGGGCATGTTGGTGGCACAGATCAGCCGAATATCAATTTCAGCAGCATGATTGGATCCTACCCTTGTCACCTGTCTCGATTGTAACACACTTAACAACTTACTTTGCAGGGCCATGCTCAGGTTACCGATTTCATCAAGGAACAGTGTTCCGCCATTAGCCAACTCAAATCTTCCGGGTCTTTCTTCTCGGGCATCTGTGAATGCTCCCTTTTTGTGACCGAAAAGCTCACTCTCAAATAATGTTTCTGTGATTGCCCCCATATCCACTCCTACAAAAGAATTGTCTTTACGCAAAGATTTCTGATGAATTGCACGAGCAACCAATTCCTTACCCGTACCATTTTCACCTAATATCAATATGTTAGCATCTGTTGCGGCCACTTTATCAATTAACGCAAACACTTCTTTAATCGCGGGGCTGCTGCCAATGATATCCCTGAAGGGTTGACTAATTTGTTCTTCAAGCATTTGCTTCGCCTTGCGAAGCTTGTCAACTTCATTGTACGACTTTTTTAATTTTATCGCGGTGGAAATAGTAGCGATCAGTTTTTCATTTTGCCAGGGTTTAAGAATGAAGTCAGTCGCTCCTTCTTTCAATGCCCTTACCGCCATCTCCACATCTCCAAAAGCGGTGATCATAATTACAACCGCATCTGGATCTTTTTCTTTGATCTGCCTGAGCCATTCAAAACCTTCCTTTCCCGAAGTTGTATCCTTGCTAAAATTCATGTCCAGCAGAATAACATCGTACGTATCGTTATTCAAAAGGAATGGAATCTTGTTGGGATTCTTATCGATAATTACCTGATGATTGTATTTTTTCAGCAGCATTTTGGCTGCCAAAAGCACATCTTCATCGTCATCGATCATCAATATTTTGCCGCCCTCGTTCACTGGTTTTGGTTTTAGGTTGGGTTTGGACAGTAGAAAAACTATGCCAGCTTCTATACCGTCCGAATTCAACTGTTTGGGTACTTCACTTGTGCACTTGCGTACAAATATGTTCAAAAATGAACACTTTATTGTGCGTTTTAGGAGAAATGTGTGTCATGAATACAGCTATAGAAGAGATTGTGTACATCCGTTGGAGCAAAGGATGAGCTACTCAGAGCGTAGACTATTCACTGGGTTTGATGCTGCAGCCTTTATTGACTGATAACTCACGGTAATCAAAGTAATCAATAAGGTACCCATACCAGAAACCACAAAAACCCACCAGGAAATTTCAGTTCTATATTCGTATCCAAGAAGCCACTCATTCATGCAATAATATGCGATTGGCATAGAGATCAAACAAGACACTATCACCAGGGTTATAAATTCTTGCGACAACATTTTCCACAGATTATAAACTGTGGCACCAAGCACTTTTCGGATGCCAATTTCTTTGGTTCGCTGACCGGCTGCAAAAGATGCCAGTCCAAACATGCCGATGCAACTAATAAATATTGAAAGAATAGAAAATACACCGGCCATTTGACCTATTCTTTCTTCATTCTTAAACATTCGGGCGTAGTCCTCATCTTGAAACTTGTAATTGAAAGTTCCTTCTGGGTCATACTTCTTAACCACTTGCTCAATATTTTGAAGTGCGTTTTGAGTAGGTGCGCCAGTTGCAAGTCGTATAGTTAGAAATCTTGCATTGTCATATCCCAGATAATAAATATGTGGTGATTGATTTACATAAGGTGTCCATCTTATCTGATCTTTGATTACTCCGATGACCTCTCGTTCCACTCCATACCCGAAAGTAATTTTCTTCCCGATTATGTTTTTATCGGAGATGAGTTTCGCGCCCATTTCGTTGATAATAATTCCTGTAGAATCAGTACTGTGTTCTCTGGAAAAATCACGACCCTCAACAAACTGAAATCCGTTTGTTTTAGGGAAGTCATGGCTACATTGATTCAGTGCAATTAGTGGTTTGAATGATGGATCTTTGCCTTCCCACGTAAGTGCAGCATTTGCATTCATACCTCCGGTGATGGGAAAATCCGAAACTGCCATGTCCTTAACGAATCCAGTCGCGATTAAGTCCTGTCTCAATGAATTATATTTCAATTTTGAGAACCCCAAATCATAAATACTTAAATGAATAATTCCTTCTCGGTCAAAACCAGTTGGTCGGTTTTTGGCGTGTTGAATTTGTAAGGAAACCACAACCGTTCCGATGATCAACAAAACCGATATTGTAAACTGAAAAACCACCATGATTTTTCTTGGATTGAAGGCAAAACGAATCCGTCTAAAATTTCCCTTCAAGACATTTATGGGATTAAATGACGATAGGTAAAACGAAGGGTAGATACCAGCGAGGAAACTCGTGATTAAAATTGTTGTAATTGAAATTATTAAAAAGTAAGGATCAAGAAATGGAATAGTAAGATTCTTACCGGCAAGTTCATTTAAGAACGGTAAACCGGCATAGGATAGTCCTAATGCAATGGCGAATGCCAATGAAACCAAAAATAAGGACTCGAATAGAAACTGCTTAATCAACTGACTCCGGACAGAGCCCATAACTTTTCGAATACCTACTTCCTTTGCTCTTTTTTCACTTCGAGCTGTGGTCAGGTTGGTAAAATTGATACAGGCAAGTAAAAGGACAAACAATCCAATAGCTCCCATCATCCAAACCAAACTGATTGTGCCCGCTGACATCTTACCATCTGCAAGTTTGGCGAAGAGATGCCACTTTTGCATTGGAAACAGGTGGCCTTTTGGGTTCAGCGCTTTTCCGTCCCCAGAAGCTCTCTTGTACAAAAGATCTTTCATCTTTGATTCGGCCTGCTCGAATGTTGTTTGCTCATTAATTTTTACAAAGCATTGAAAATGATAATCTTCCCAGTTATTTTCCTGCATCTTGTTTTCTTCATTCATTGAAAAATAGTAACTCAGCGGAAAGAGCATCTTTACATTTCCGAACTCAGAATTATGCGGGAAGTCTTCAAATAATCCGCCAACTTTGGCATAGTACTTTTTGTTAACCTTAACCAACTTACCGACTGGATCATTTCCGATCAGATCAGTTGCCAACGATTTTGAAAGTAGTACTGAATGAATGTCATGAAAATTTTGAATCGTGCCACCGTACAATTTCACCGAAAAAAGGTCAATGAACTCAGGTTCAACAAACAATCCAGTTTTAGAAATGGCATTATTCTCAAAATAAAGATCGAAGTTTTCTGGCCAAAGTGTAGAGGCAACTGTTTCAAATTCTGATATGTCAGCTTTTAATTCTTTTCCATACTGAGCTGGTACGCCATCATGGGCAATGTGATCCCCACCGAATTGCAAGTCATGGTAAACCAGACCAATTCGATCAAAACTTTGGAAGGATCTATTGTAGTTTAATTCGTCAACAACCCATACACCTAAGAGTATGGCAACCGCTACACCAATAGCTAATCCGCTTAAATTGATTGAAGTTATGGTCTTATCGCGTAGCAATACTCTTGAGGCAATTTTAAAATAACTTTTGAACATACCGTAGTGATTTATTTGTTGATAACCTTCAACTGGCCTGATGATGCCTGGCCTGAATAATAAGATGATGTCAATAATAAATTTGTAATTCGCATGTCGTTTTCCGAATTTCCTAACTCGTTCTTTATATAACTCCAACAAATCTCCTTCAATAGAATCTCTCAACTTCGGATGGCAGAACCAACGGAAGAAGTGAAGGGGTAGAGATGGTGGATTTTGAATGTTTCGTCCCACGGTTTTTATGGTTTCAAATCGGACCTTGCATCCTATAACCAGCAACAATCTCTAAAGCCATTTTTGGAATAGCACTCCACAATTCATCGCGGGTATCTTTCACGTGCTCCATAGCGCGTTTTCCCAATGCCGTTATTTGAAAGAATTTTTTTGGTCGACCAGCTCTTTCCTCAGTGGCACCACCCTCGAAAGATTTTAAGTAACCCTTGTCTTCCAACCTTCTTAAAGCAGTCTGGAGTGCACCAACACTGACACTACGATTCAATCTTGCTTCAATTTCCTTTTTAATGGACACACCATATGCGTCTTTAAATAGGATGGCCACCGTTAACATTACGATCTCTTCGAATTCACCGAGCTGATATTTTTTCATAAAAAATAATTAATTCCTAAATGTAGTATTAAAAGATGATAACAGATTTAGAAGTCTGCTTTATCTTCTCAAATAGTTAAGATTTAATAAAGGATGTTCAAAATTGGACAGTTATTGCCCAAATTCAAGGGTAAGTTTAGTAAATCAAGGAGTTACGGTTTATTGAGGTAATGAATAGATAAACACTTTATCTCGTCTGCCTACCACAAGCCTTTCATCAGTAATAATAGTAAAAAGTATTGCGTTAGGCTCTTGTAGATCAGCTATGGTTCTTGTTTCACCCGTATGTAAGTCCAGTAATTGAATTTTACCTCTATCCCTGTAACACAGTTCTTGCCCAAGGAAATTAAAAAAGCTCAACCCTTTTACATCAATCGAGGTGATCACCTTACCTAACATATTGAGCATGAGAATCCCTTTATTCTTATCCAGTAAAAATATCCTGTTTTGGTATTCGCGCATGAAAACAAAATCACTTGTTGCTTCAGTCCACGCTTCATCTATTATGGCATCAACTTCTATTTGATTTGTTATCAGGTCAACTCGCTTAAGGCTATAATCCTCTTCATCCAGAATCCATGCTTTGTTCACTTCATTGGCTGGACAAACAAGACGGGGAGTAATGCTTAAGGATGGGTCCAGTTCATTTCTTTCAAGCACTTCCAGGTGATGATCTATCCATGAAAACTGACGAGTTTGATTTGAGAAAGTAAAAATCTTCAGCGGGTTCCAGGGTTCAATCAGCGTAAGTGGTAAAATTGAATCTTTTGTTTCATCCATCAACACTCCATTAGGATCAAACTTTTGTAGCTTCCCGCTCGGGAGTAGAAAATAGAAATTACCTAATCGGTCAACTGAAACATTAGCTACATTGGCAATGGGGAGTTCAACGTGTTTTGTTAATTGAGCATTTGACCTCAATGCAGGAATGAATATAAAGAAGATTGCAAAAAGAAATATTAATTTCATTTTTAGGATTCGAACTTTTGCAGTTCTACATTTTTTCCATCGTAAGAAGCATACGTGCAAAAGTGCACCCATTCTCCAAGATTGATATACCTGCTTTCGTTTCCTACAGGAAGATCCAGAGGAAGATGCCGATGACCAAAAACATAAAAATCATGGTGTTGATTCTTTTCTATTTCACGACAATATATCAGAAGGAATTCATTCTCTTCGCCCTTAAACTTCTCTTCTTTCTTCATGTTTGTGATGCGACTGTTTCTACTCCAATACCTAGCAATGCTGATGCCGAGATTTGGATGAATTCTTGCGAAAAGCCATTGACAGATCTTGCTGTTGAAGAATTTCTTAAGAATCTTGTAAGAGACATCTCCGGGGCCTAGCCCGTCACCATGGCCGACCATGAGCTTATGATCACCAATATTCAATTGAATGGGTTCTCTGAAGATGGGGATATTTAGTTCAGCAGGGAAATACTCAAACATCCACATGTCGTGATTGCCTGTGAAGAAAAATACAGGAATTCCTTGGTCTGTAATTTCCGCCAGTTTGCCAAGCAAACGAATGTAGCCCTTTGGTATTGTGTGTTTGTATTCAAACCAAAAATCAAAAATATCTCCCAACAAATAAATGGAATGAGCGTCTGCTTTTACCTGATCCAACCACCTTATAATTTTCTTTTCTCTTTCCAGACTTGACTGATGATCCGGCACACCAAGATGGAAGTCAGAAGCAAAGTAAATTTTCTTTTGGCCTGGCAAATGAATATTTACTTTTTTCATCTGATGAAATAGTTTGGAATGAATTCCACTTCAATACGAGTTAGTAAAATTATAAACAAATAAAAAAAATCAGACATAGGATGTCTGATTTTATATTGGAAAAAGGCTCGACCTAATTGGATGAGCCTTCGGTATCTTTTTTCTCTTCGGAAGGTGGCGTGACCTCAGAAGTGACTTCTTCTGTCGGCTGTGCTTCGTCTTTATCTTTTGCCCCTTCAGTTTGACCGTTAGTAAATTTCTGGTAAGTCGTTTGGCCTGCAAATGGGCGCTTTCCAATAAGGCGTTCAAGATCAGATTGGAAAAGAATTTCTTTTTCCAAAAGCTCCTTTGCAATCACCTCCAGATGCTCACGATGCTTGGTCAGCAAATCTTTGGTTCGTTCGAATGCCGTATCAATGATTTTCTTTACTTCCTTATCGATTTTTTCAGCTGTGGCATCGGAATAAGGTTTTTGGAAGTTGTATTCAGATTGCTTTGAGTCATAGAAGGAAAGGTTCCCTATTTCCTTATTCATGCCATAAATGGTAACAATACTGTAAGCCATTTTAGTGATTCTCTCAAGGTCGCTAAGTGCTCCTGTGGAAATTTTATTGAATACCAATTCTTCTGCAGCGCGACCACCAAAGGTCATGCACATCTCATCCAATAATTGCTCAGTCTGATAAAGAAATTGTTCTTTAGGAAGATACTGGGCATAGCCAAGTGCTGCGGCACCCCTTGGCACAATACTTACTTTAACCAAAGGATCAGCATGCTCAAGAAACCAACCTGCTACGGCATGGCCGGCTTCGTGGTAAGCCACGATCAGTTTCTCCTCTGGCGATATAATTTTTGTTTTTCTTTCAAGACCCCCTATCACCCGATCGATAGCATCCTGAAAGTCTTGCATGTCTACTTCTTTTTTATCTCTGCGGGCAGCAATCAAAGCTGCCTCATTGCATACGTTCGCAATTTCGGCTCCGGCAAAACCAGGTGTTTGCGCTGCCAGTTTTTTGGCATCTACATCTTTCGACATCTTAATTGGCTTAAGATGCACTTTGAAAATCTGTTCGCGACCAGATATATCAGGTTTATCTATGCTGATCTGGCGATCGAAACGTCCAGGTCTGAGCAATGCCGAATCCAATACATCAGGTCTGTTTGTAGCCGCGAGAATGATTACACCGCTATCCGTTGCGAAACCATCCATTTCCAC
>CAYTBO010000110.1:2073-7809 GCA_964436055.1 uncultured Ohtaekwangia sp. | reverse complement strand
GAACGCCAAAGCGAGCGTGACGACTTCAACGAAGAAGCAGAATTCTAATATTTCGAGAACTGGCTGACAACTTGCTTCTACTCCCCTGCAACTTGTTCCACACACTTTGACGCCTGATAGCAGAACTTATCTCCATCCAATGGTATCTTTCCTGTCTTGTCCAATATGCCATCCATGCGTAGGTTGGCAATAGCAGGACCATCATCGGAAAACGAAACCAGTGTCAGGTGATCAAATGCATTCTCATCTTTCGGATTTTGTCCGCCACTGGTTGTACCCAAAATCATGTAATCATGACCGTCTTTTAAATGATGTGAATAACTGTGGAAGTGCCCGTTGATAACAGTATAGTTCTTTTCCGCCAGTGAGCTCTCAACTCGTGATAAATTACCACTTGCCTCCCGTTGCCACACAGGCTTGTGCATCAATACAAAAGTCCAGCGCACATCCGGGTGGTCCTTGATTACCTTTTCAAAATAAGCTGACTGTTCATCGCTAATCTCTCCTGTCTTGCGCTCCTCCATCTTAAAGTAGTCTGTCTCAGCGGCCCGCTCCGGATGATCTCCATCCAGAATCTCGATGGCCTCTGCCCTCGCCTTGTAAATCTCCTGCATTCGTTGTTCATTATAATCTTCTGAGTCCATCATCAGAAACAATACATTGTGATATAAAAAATGATAATATCTTTTTCCGTAGCGATCAGTCCAGAATTTTCTCATAGTGGTATTGGTGAGATCATGATTGCCACCAACATGAAAGAAAGGCGCTTTTGCTTTTGCAACACGCTCATCAAAATAGTCGAATTGTTTTTTCAACACCTCTACATCCTCGGTACCGCCATCTATCAAGTCTCCAATACTCAAAATTAATTCAGGCCTCAACAAATTGAGTTGCTCTACCGCTACTTCAAAAACACCTTCGCGCTCACCACTATACAAATCAGAAATAATGGCGAATGTAAAGTCCGTGGATGCCGCCCCTACTGGTTCATACGACCATGGCGTTGCGCCTGGCGGCAGATCATGGATAAATGGACTTTTCTTTTCAGGTGTACAGCCAAAAGCAATGGTAAGTATCACAAATGCAATAATTCCAATGCTGCTAACGAGAGTTTTGTCTCTATTCATAGTACGAAAGGTAAATAAAAAAGAATTTGACAATGAATCGTAGTGGGTAAATTTATTTGTCAGATTGAAACCCAACTTTTCAAAATATATGAACACAAAACTATACCGCATAATACTCCCCTAAAAAACATAGACGAAGCGGAGCAATTTTATAGTGCACCCTTCAACTTAAAAGGCAGCAGGGTATCAACCGGAAGGCACTACTTCAACCTGGGCGGCACTATCCTGGCCTGCTATGATCCCGTAGCGCATGGTGATGAGCTGGGAAAGGAATGGAAGTACCACGAAAATCAATACATCTATATCTCCGTAGATGACCTTGAATCAATTTATACAAGTGTAAAAAATACCAACTGCAAAATTAACGGAGACATTGAAGAAATGCCCTGGGGAGAAAGGTTATTCTATTGTCAGGATCCTTTCGGCAATCAGATTTGCTTTGTTGATGAAAACACTGTGTTCATTGGGTAAAGGTTTTCCTACCGTGCAGCTTGAATGGCTTCCACAATACCAACCGCCAGATTGATGTAATTAAAATACTGCCGTGAAATATCTTTTTCAACAAAGGATGTATGCACATCCGACTCAAATAAATTTACGCCACTAAATGCGATGTGCACGTGCTGATCAAAAAATGAAAAAGATACAGGCGCGTTGAGTTCTTTTTGAAAAGTCATGATGAGTTGAATAAACGTTGGCGTTAGCAATGCCTTCGCAGCCTCAGGACTAACACTCTTCACAAGGTATGCTTTATCAAACTCCACATCGCCGGTTTGTATATCATTCATATTCAGCTTTTGGGTGATGGTTTCTACCAGTCGGCTTCCTAAAAACTTAGTTGCCAAACCCTTAATCGCATCACTGATAACATTCGTTGGCGTGATAATTACCCCTGATGGCATTTTACCCGTCAACTTGCTGATGATATAAATTCCTTTGAATACGGTGATCGTACTACTACCGCCGCTTTTGCTGGTGCTGCTCCGGCTTCTCGTTGCCTCAATATCCGACATTTTTATTTCTACTTCTCCAGACTTTCCATGCACGAGATCTTCCGACCGAAAGCTGGTATAATGTCCGAAAAGTCCACCGGAGTCAAACTCAGGTTTGGTGATACCTTCTTCAGGTTTGTAAACCAGATTGGTATCGACAAATGCAATGATTTTCGGTATCACTGTGTTTTTATAATCCTTCTTTATTGGTTTGAAGCGGATCATACGCATAACATAAATGTAAATGGCCGCAACGATGGCGTATCCGCTCGTAACGGGTATGACCAAATCGGCTGATTCGGGTATGCTGTCGGGTGCAACGGCTCTCGCTACTCCGGCTACTACACACAGGATTGCCAGCCACTTCAGGTTGCGTTTATAACTCTTGAATGAATATTTTCCTGTTATCTCCAGCCGCCTCGATTCCAATTGCCCTATGCGGCTCTTCAATGCTGATTCATAATACCTGTCGAATTCCTCTTTTGATTTCATTGATCAGATGGTGTTGAGCCTCCAAAATAGAAAATTATCACATGAATGACACCCAAATGCATTAGATGGTACAAAAAAATTAACATCTGGATTTAATTGATTTATATGATAAAAGCCATCGTGTGAATTGATAAACATCATGTATTATGCGTTGCAAAATAATGTTACTTGCAGTGTCTGACTGATCACTCAATTTACCCAATGGAGAATCTTCAAACTTACCTCGTCCCCTACCTGATATCGAATGGTGTTGCCCTGCTGATGTTATGGGCAGCCTGGAAAAAACCCTCTATTGCACGACTTCTCTTTACCGTTCTATTTGGTTGGGCTTGTTGGATAAATTTGAAAACCGCTCTTACCAATCCCAGCGCCTATCTCAATTATTCCTCCATGGCGGTAGGCTGGTATCGCGATTTTATAAATGGTTGGTTTTCACAAAATATTACCCTTATGGTTTCCTTCATCGCTGTTGGGCAGGGACTCATCGCTATCGGCATGATGTTGAATAAACCTTGGGTAAAGCTTGCGTGCATGGGTGCCATTCTCTTCCTGATAGGCATTGCACCTTTTGGTGTTGGGTCGGCTTTTCCTTTTTCCATCACAGCATCTGCGGCTGCATGGCTCATCTTACGAAAGCAAAACCTAGACTACCTTTGGAAGTCAAAAATTGTAGCCGGCTAAAGGAGTTATTTGTAAATTGTAGTAAAATAATCAGCCTATGGAATCTAAAGAAACGATTAATAATGTGGGTGTGTGGATAGATCTGAAAAAAGCCATCATCGTTACACTGAATGGCAAGGATAAGAAAGTACAGACTATCCCATCAGAAATAGAACCGCAGGAACGTATACCGGGAGAAAAAAAGAAGTACGTTAGGTTCGGCAATCAATTTTCTAACCTGGAAAAACAAAAAGAAAACCGGTTGAAAAATGAGACAAAAGAGTTCCTGAAAAATGTGGTGAGCCAGCTCGGCCATAGTGATGCGCTGGTGCTGTTCGGCCCGGCCGGCATGAAGCATGAACTCGAAAAGCTAATCCTCAAAAACAAAAAACTGGCCGGCAAACTGCAAGGTGTTAAAACTGCTGACAGCATGACGGACAACCAAACGGTGGCCTGGGTGGTGAATTATTACCCTTAAAAATTGATCTCAAGCCTGACGTCCCATCTTAATCCCCAATACCCATCGCCCAGTCCCTTAATCCCATTTCCATTGACTATCTACCTGCTAATTCCTACATTGAAATAAAAAATTCCCATGGACAAAAGATCATTCCTCAAAAGCCTTACCCTGCTCGGCCTGGGAGCATCTCCTACCGCAAGCGCCATGGAGCGCATGCTGGCACACGCTGAACATCTGCCCGGCAGTCAAGTTGCAAAAGACGAAGACTTCTGGGAAGGAATCCGCAAAAGTTATAAACTAAAACCCGACTACATCAACCTCGAGAATGGATACTACTGCTTTCTTCCGCAGGCCACACTGGAAAACTACATCAATCACCTGCGCGAGGTAAACTACCAGGGATCGTACTATATGCGCACCGTGCAGTGGGACAACAAAAAGGCGATGGCAGCGAAGCTTGCAGAAATAGCAGGATGTGAGAAAGAAGAATTGATCATCACACGCAATACCACAGAGTCACTGGATATGGTAATAGGCGGAATGAATTGGATGGCCGGTGATGAAGCAGTTATGGCTGAGCAGGACTATGGGCCAATGCTAGATCACTTCAGGTTGCAGGAACGCAGACATGGAATTGTGATCAAAATGGTATCGGTACCCAATCACCCACAGTCGGATGAAGAAATTGTAGAATTGTATGCCAACGCCATTACAGAGAAAACAAAGCTTCTGATGATCTGCCATATGATCAACATCACAGGTCACATTTTACCTGTAAGAAAAATATGCGATATGGCACATAGCAAGGGCGTGCAGGTGATGGTAGATGGGGCGCATGCATTTGCTCATATCCAATACAAGATTTCAGATCTGGATTGCGACTACTATGGTACCAGCCTCCACAAGTGGCTGAGTGTACCCCTGGGTGCCGGTTTTTTGTATGTAAAAAAAGGAAATGTAAAACATGTGTGGCCGCTGCTTGGAGACAGTAATCTGGATGAAAATGACATCTACTCACTCAATCATATTGGCACACACCCCGTTCATACTGATCTGGCGATTGCCAATGCCATAGACTTCCACAACAAAATAGGAGGCGCAAGAAAAGAAGAAAGATTGCGCTACTTGCAACGCTACTGGTCGGACAAGGTAAGGGATGTTGAAAACATCGTAGTGAACACACCGGTAGATCCGAAACTTTCATGTGGCATTGCCAACGTTGGCATCAAAGGCATGAAGCCTAAAGACGTGGCGGATACATTGCTGAAGAAATATAAAATCTATACGGTAGCCATCGATGGTGCTAAGGTGCATGGATGCCGCATCACACCTAACGTATATACTACGCCAAAAGAACTGGATGTGTTTGTAGGCGCACTGAAAGATATGGCTACCCTTTAGCTTCACCATGATTCAAACCGTGAAGACTGCCCTCCTCGGCCTGGGCAACGTAAACAAAAGCTTGTTGCAGATTCTTATTGACAAGCAGAAACAAATTGTATCGGATTATAACCTTCGCTTTGATATTATCGCTGTCGCTGACTCATCCGGCATCGCAGTGAATGATTCGGGCTTTGATTACAAGAGGTTGCTTGATGTGAAAGCTGGAGGCAGGAAAGTGAACTCAATGAAAGAATGGATACCGGGCGTATCCGCAGAGAATATAACAGATCATTGTCAAGCCGATCTGCTGGTAGAAGCTTCACCCGTGAATTTGCAGACCGGTGCACCGGGATTACAAGCAACAAAGCAAGCACTGTCGATAGGCTGGAAAGTTGTTTTAGCCAATAAAGGTCCGCTGGTGATGGCCTTTGATGAGCTGATGGCCATCAAGGAAAAGAATAAGGCAAAACTGGCTTACAGTGCTACGGTGTGTGGAGGCCTTCCTGTGATCAATGTGTTTACCCGCGATATGAAGACTACCGAGTTTATCAGTGTGCAAGGAATCTTCAATGCTACATCCAACTATGTATTGCAGGAGTTAGGCAGAGGCAACACCATGGAA
>CAYTBO010000110.1:0-2063 GCA_964436055.1 uncultured Ohtaekwangia sp. | reverse complement strand
GGTGCGGCAGAGACAGACCCCACCAATGATCTGAGCGGCCAGGACACGGCCAACAAGTTGTATATCATCATGAAAACCATAACGAACTTTAACGGTACGATCAAAGACATCAGCATGGAAGGAATTCAAGGGGTTGACCAGCGCATGATCTGGCGTGCAAAACAAAATGAGGAGACCATCAAGCTGGTGGCCACAGCGTATAAGGAAAATAACCAGTGGAGTCTTGCCGTAAAGCCATTGAGTTTGCCTACATCCTCGTTCCTGGGCAATTGTAATGGATGGGAAATGGGTATCGAAGTAAAGACTGATTTGTATGAATCCATATCTATGAAAAACTACGAAGCCGAACCGCTGGGAACGGCTGCGGCTGTATTAAGGGATATGATTGATCTTTTGAAAAGCTAGGATTCAGAGCCAAAATTGTGCAAACACCGTGTTGGGGGTCGTTTTATGCTGCGTTGCTTTGATAATGTTCAATTGAATCAAACTCCTTTGCCTTTAGAAGCTCTTCTTGCTCAATATCAAAATCATCTTGAAGTCCGAGCCAAAATTTAGCCGTGTTACCAAAGTACCTCGAAAGCCTGAGTGCTGTGTCTGCTGTTATCCGTCTATTTCCTTTTATTATTTCTGATACTCGAGTCTGAGGTATCCCAACATCTTTAGATAGTTTATACGCACTTAAGCCTAACGGTAATAAAAATTCCTCATTTAAAATCTCACCTGGATGAATGTTTTTGATCCTTTTCACTTGTTTTCTTTTATAATGATAGTCTACAATTGCAACATCGGTAGCATTCCCTTTATCCCATTTGAATATTATCCTCCGCTGATCATTGATTCTAATCGAATAAAATTCCTTCAATCGACCCTTCAGTTTTTCTAATCTATTTGAAGGCGGGATCTGCAAATCTCTTATGTTTTGTGAGTTATTTAGCATTCTCAATTTTCTCCTTGTTATTTCCTGCAATTCAGTTGAAAATCCTTTAACATGTTCACCGTCCCATATTTTTCTAGTCTCCTTAGAGCTGAATGAAACTATCATACTATCGTCATACGCTACTTACGTCAAAGGTAAGCATTTTATCCAATTTGTACAAGTGTCTGGCGAATTGTGTATTTGTACATGGTTCATTCACTTATCCGCGAGCATGAGGATATTCTGCGATTTACAGTGTTCCTCATAAAATTCTTAATCCCCACCAACAAAAACCCCTGACATCGCTACTGGGTTTTGTAGCTAGGGATATGATTGATGATTGATACTTGATATAGAAATAAGGCACTCCCTTTTCAGGCAATGCCCAAATTCTAAATGCTAATTTTTAAACAGAATATATCCATTCAATGAAGTGGCAATCAATAACCATACGAAATATGGCAGTATCAACAAGGAAAGCCACGATAAATCAGTCCAGTACGATACCATTAAATAACCGACTAAGATGGTGAGCAGGGTGATAATAATTAAGGCTCCCATTACCTGATGGTAATAAAAGAAGGTTGGATTCCATGAGACATTCAAAATCCACTGAACAGCGAACAATAGCAAAAGCAATTTAACATTCGGAATCTTTCCCCATGCATAAGCCATATAAATGGCGAAACAAATCATGATAATGGTCCAGGCAAATCCAAATACCCATCCGGGCGGGCTCCATGGCGCCTTATTCAAATTAGCATTCCACTCAGAAGCCACTCCTTGACCTGTAAATAAGCCACCTATGGCCAGTGCACCAAAATTGAGGACCAGAAAAATAATTACGCGAAGTACCATTGTTGCTATCTTTTTAACGAGATAAATAGTCAGTTCATATGCCTGACTGTAATTATATCTGAGTCAAATTTATCCTGTGTTGTAAACTTATTTGTGAATACAGATGATTATTTCCAAGTATGTTAGAAAAAGCCCTCACTTTCTTAAGGGGTATGTCCTTGCCATGAAGGATTAAAAATTCCAAATCCGCTCCCCTTTCTTTATCTTAGTCTAACAAATCACCTTTCTCATGAAAACTCACCTTCTCTCCGCCACCATCCTGGTAATGGGTTGTATCAATCTTGCTATT
>CAYTBO010000109.1:0-7983 GCA_964436055.1 uncultured Ohtaekwangia sp. | reverse complement strand
AGTGGCTGACTATGTGATTGAGAAGGGACAGTACCCTTTGTAGAAGTAATTAGTCATCTCTTAGAGCCTATTCCCTAATTTTCCAAAACGAAGAATTCTTTGCAGGCAGCAACAAATCATCAGGAGCAGACACCGCTCCTGATGATTTACATGAAGCAAAAGCTGTACGCTTATGTACTTCTTGCTGTTCATTTTTCGACAGTCTATGTGCGGTTCAATTCTATCAATGCTCGATTTGAGCCAGATTTGAGCATTTATGGTCGTATCTACGTTTTGTGAACGATTTTTGATTGTACTCAATGCAAAGATCCAAATATGATAAAAGGCCTTTCAGCCATCGTGCTTGCTTTTGTTATCCTCATCAGCTTTCCCATTTGCATTGCCCTGTTTGCAGGCGGCTTTGGAATTATGGTAGGAATTTTCGGAGCTTTGTTTGGTGTTATTGCTGGTGTATTTGGAGCTTTACTCGGAATAGTAGGCGCCATCATCGATGCGTTGTGTGGAGGGATTTTCGATTGGAATGGACCTCATATATCTTTCCCGCATTTTCATTCAAATGGTTTCGGCATTGCTGCCATCATCATTACGCTGGCTATTATCTTTCGGGGAAGGCAGACAAAGTAATTTATATTGGCTTAAGGTATTTTTAGTTCAGCTTTAAATCCTTTGATATGATTGCGTAAAGCGTCTTGCCAGGTGATATCGGCATCCCACTTCGTGCCTAAAAATACATTTCCCGATTCAAGGTGGCGGAGGTAAAATTTGTAAACAGGCATTTCAGCGGATATAGTCTTGAGTCTTAATTCCCCATTGGGATAAGTCACAGAAGTGTAAGCGCTTTCTGCAACGGAGGAATAACCCAGAATTTCACGGGCGATACGCCCCTCTGTGTGAATCACACACAGCTCATAATGAAAGCCCTTACTTCGCAAATCCTTCTTGTCTTGCTCGGGGGCAGTCAGGCCATAAGCGAACGGGTAGTTTTCTCTGAAAAAATTGAAAAGTGTACTGTCGTTTTCAGCGTGCTGAAACCAGGGTACTGCCAGCCGGTCTACTTTTAAGTCGATGGCAAAAAAATCAGATCTTCGTCCGTCAATAATACTGATCGGAAAATTTTTCTCCGGGAAATCATTGATCAATAAATTCTTTAGGGGTTGATTAGTTATGGCATTTCGATAAATGTTTTGAAGGGCCCCGGACAAATCCACATGCACTTCCTGCCAGGCCGGCTGGCCATCATTTACAAAATCGCTGTTGCCACTGAAAGGAGTGAATAAAAAAGAATAGGCTTCGTTTGATTTTGAGATGAGGACAATAAATGAGATTTCACGCTTGATCAAAAAATCAACAATCTTTTGAGATACATCTCGGCCCGCAAACACTAATCCGTCATTAAAGTAAGCGACAGCATCAATTCCTGTTTTTTGAAAACTGGCTTGTATTTTTTCCAGTTGATCACTTTTGATTTCAGAGGAATACAATACACAGGAACGTTTGGCCAGCAGATCGGCAGGAATAATTTGAGCAGGAGTAATGCGGTTGGTAATAGGATTCTTCATATCCTGAGCCTGGGCAAAACTCGAGGAAATTATAAATGCGATAAATAACAAGAACTTCATTGAGTATAAAATAGAGAAATAGTAACGATCATACGAAGATAGTATTGTCATTGGAAACCCTATAATCCAATATAAAAGCCGGTATCGTCAGCCTTGATGGGATAAGTGATCAGATCGCGCGACCGTTCGTCACCTTCCCTTCCTGATTTCAGACTAAAGCGATACCCGTGCCAAGGACACACCACTTCCCCCAGGTAATTGATTGTTCCTTTACTCAAAGATTCACCGTTATGGGTGCATTTGTCTTCCACAGCAAAAAAAACATCCTCCACACGTGCCAGGCAAATACGAACCTGATGCACAATAAGCAATTGTGCGCTTCCTGCTTTGACCTTGCGTAATGCCTCATCATTGTCAGAGAAAATCTTTACCCACTGCATGACAGAAGCTTTTGTGCCTTTTTAGTTTTTAATAACTTGATCAAAATTAATTAATCTCCATGAACAAAATTTATCTCATTATCCTGCTTGCATTCAGTTTTGGAATAGTGAATGCACAACCTAATTCAAAGACCCAGGCAAAGCTGGATCTAAAAGCCAAAGAAATGGAAGCCAAGGTGATTGAATGGCGCAGACACTTTCACCAGTATCCGGAATTATCCAACCGTGAATTTAAAACCGGTAAGATGATTGCCGATCATTTAAAATCATTGGGGATGGAAGTGAGATACCCGGTTGCCAAAACCGGAGCTGTAGGAATTTTAAGGACCGGTAAACCCGGACCAACTATCGCTTTGCGCGCGGACATTGATGGACTGCCGGTGGTGGAGCGGGTTGATCTTCCTTTTGCTTCTAAGGAAAAGGCCAACTATTTGGGACAGGATGTAGGCGTGATGCACGCCTGTGGCCATGATACTCATATCGCCATTTTAATGGGTGCGGCTCAAATTCTTTCTGAGATGAAATCCGAATTGAAAGGAACCATTGTGTTTTTATTTCAGCCCGCTGAGGAAGGCGCACCGGAAGGAGAAGAAGGTGGTGCTGCGCTAATGATCAAAGAAGGTGTGCTAAACGATCCAAAAGTTGATGTTGCATTTGGGTTGCACATCAGTTCACAAACGCCTGTAGGTATGGTGACCTTCAAACCGGAAGGATTATTAGCAGCAGCAGATATGTTGAAAATAAAAGTGAAAGGGGTACAGGCACACGGTTCAGCACCATGGACTGGAGTAGATCCCATCGTTGTGTCTGCTCAAATTATCAACGGTCTTCAAACTATTGTAAGCCGGCAACTGAATTTAACAGAAGCAGGGGCGACATTAACAGTGGCAACTATTCATGGTGGCGTGCGAAATAACATTATTCCCGAGGAGGTAGAAATGACCGGTACGCTTCGTACGCTGGATAACAAAATGCAGGATGAAATGCACGAGCGAATCAGGAGAACAGCAACCCATATCGCTGAAAGTATGGGTGCCACGGCTGAGGTAGAAATCATCAGAGGTTATCCGGTTACCTACAATTCACCTGAGCTGACGGACTGGGCTAAACCTGTAATGGAAAGAGTGGCAGGTAAAGAGAATGCTAAAGTGATCAAAGCGGTGACCGGAGCAGAGGATTTTTCTTTCTTTTCGCAGAAAGTACCCGGTTTCTTTTTCTTTGTCGGTGGCATGCCAAAAGATGCAGACCCTACCAAGGTTCCCTCACATCACACCCCTGACTTTTATATAGATGAAAGCGGCATGATTACCGGCCTGCGCGCTATGCTCAACCTGACTGTGGATTATATGAATAATCCGATGAAGGGAACGAATACGGGCTTGAAAAAGTAGATTGATTTAAAACTACGGATGTTATTCTGCGGGCTTGCGATTTGTACGGTATGGATAAACACAATCTGGTTGCTTATTTACGCATTTAAGACAATGAATCCTTCCCAACTTATCGGACCTTTTTTCATACATTGATTTTACTCTTTGACACATACTCATTCCATTTGGTTGGAAATAAGGTAAATTGAACTCTGTTTTTATTTCCATGAACAAATTTATTAAAACATATGAGGTCTAATTTAATTCTTATTTCCCTGTTGGTTATCTCCAATATGGGGGAAGCACAAAAGAAACCTAAAATAAATGCCAACAAACAATCAGTAATTCAGTCTGTCGATAAAAGACAAGCAGAACTAACCGGACTCAGCGATAAAGTGTGGGCCTATGCAGAAGTAGCCTTTCAGGAATCCAAATCATCAAAAGCCCTTGCCGACTATGCAGAGGCACAGGGGTTTAAAGTTGAAAGGGGTGTTGCAGATTTGCCAACAGCATTTGTAGCTACTTATGGATCGGGAAAACCTATCATTGGAATATTGGGAGAATACGATGCGCTACCTGGCATCTCGCAGAAAGCACAACCTACCAAAGAGGCCTATGAAGAAGGAGGAGCAGGCCACGGGTGTGGGCATAACTTGTTTGGCGTGGGAAGTCTAGCGGCAGCCATCTCCATCAAAGAACTTATCGAGCAGGGAAAATTGAAAGGCACCATCAGATTTTATGGAACGCCTGCCGAGGAATCCGGAAATGGTAAAGTGTATATGGCCAGGGCTGGGTTGTTCAATGATCTTGACTTGTGTTTTGATTGGCATCCTGGTACCACTACACAGGCTGCTACCCAAAGTTCAACGGCTCTGGTTGAATATAACATTGAGTTTTTTGGCAAGGCTTCGCATGCTGCCGGTGATCCCTGGAACGGAAGGAGCGCCCTAGACGGTCTTGAACTTTTCACCGATGGAATTAATATGCTGCGCGAACATATCAGAACTTCAACACGCATGCACTATGTGATTCAAAATGGCGGAGATGTACCTAACGTTGTACCTGAATATGCCAAAGCCTGGATTTGGATTCGTGATTCGAAAAGAGAGGAGATGGATAAAGTTGTTGAGCGAATGAAAGACATTGCCAAAGGCGCAGCCCTGATGGCTGGTGTTGAAGTGAAGGCTTCCTTGCTGAGCGGTACCTATGAAATTTTAGTGAACAGAACAGGAGCTCAATACATGCAAACAAACCTGGAGATGTTAGGACCTATTACCTATACTCAGGATGAACAGGCTTTTGCAAAAAAAATTCAGGAAATTACTGGAGTTAGCCAGGATGGATTGAAAGGAGAGATACAACCTTTTAGGGAGCCAACCGACTTGACGGGTGGTGGATCAACAGACACCGGTGACGTGAGTTGGATTGTCCCTACCATCCGGATGACGGCAACTACCGGAGCCGTAAATGCCCCCTGGCATTCATGGGCCGAGGTGGCTTGCGCAGGGATGTCCATCGGACACAAGGGAATGTTGCACGCAGCTAAAGCCATGGGAATGACAATTGTTGATGCCTTTGAAAATGAAAAGCTAAGAGTCGATGCCCGTGCTGAGTTTGATGAACGCAGAAAAGGACATACGTATAAGGCTTACTTATCGGATGGACCTCCACCGACAAAATCAGGTAAATAACCTCCATGATAGCACAAGTACCGAATAGTGATTATGTAAATTCTCTGTCTGCCGATTAGGCTGGCATGTTACGCTAAACAAAAAAATTTAACCAGATGAAATGGCCATGCACAAAGTTCACCCAAAGGCATAATAAGCCTGGCCATTCCATATGTCCTTAGACATAAAATTATTAACATATGAAATTAAAATACGTTGCTATCCTCCTGTTAATCCCTGTATTGTCATGGGCGCAAAACGGAACAAAACCTGTTGTTACATCCGATGTTTTGAAACTGGCTACGGCCGATCAGATTGAGATTTCGCCTGACGGAACCAAAGCCGTGATGGTGGTAACCCGCAAAACGGTGAAGAAGGAAAAAGAACATTACTATACACGACATTTGTATCTGATCAATTTGACTGGAGGAGAACCAATTCAGTTGACTTTCGGTGATAAGAATGATAGCCAACCCACCTGGTCTCCGGATGGAAAAAACATAGCGTTTGTAAGAAGAGATGGAGAAGCATCACAAATCTGGATATTACCTGTCACTGGTGGAGAAGCATATTCTCTCACCAAAGTAAAGACTGGCGCTTCACAACCTTCATGGTCACCTGATGGTAAAAATTTATTATTCAGTTCTTCAATTCCAGCTTCCGATATCATCGGTGCTCCCGGCTGGCCCAATGAGAGGCCAGGTCGCGCTTATAATGATGAGCCCAATTGGCTTGGAATGAAAGAGGAAGACAAGAAGAACGTAAAGTATTCTCCAGATGGAAGCATAGAAGAAATACGTGCCTGGTTGGCGAAGAATGCCAGCGAAAAAAACCCCAGGGTTATCAACAGGTTGCAGTTTCAGGGAGAAAATGATTTGCAACCTCAAATGCGGTTCACTCATTTGTTTGTAACAGCTTTCGCAGTTGATAGTGAAGCAAAACAAATCACCAATGGATTTCAAAGTTTTACAGGTGCCAGTTGGTCACCTGACGGCACTAAGATTATTTGTACTTCGGAATCTCCTTCCGTTGAACCAGATACCAGCAGAAAATCTTCTGTGTGGCAAATGGATGCGGATGGAAAAAATCTGAAGGAAATTATCACATTCCCTGACTATCCGGCTTTGGCACCACGGTATTCTCCTGATGGAACAACCATACTTTTTCTTACACGCAGTGGTCAGGATTTTTTGCGGGGTCAGTTTGAGCTGGCAACCATTGCCGCCACAGGTGGTAAACATACAGTGTTGACAACTGAATTTGATCGTGATGTATCTTCTCCTGCGTGGTCAGCGGACGGAAAGTCAATTTATTTTACGGCATCAGCAGATGGAGACGTTCCCTTGTATAATATTCCCGCAAAAGGAGGTAAGCTCAACTTGGTGGTGGGTGATGATAAAGGGGTAATGGATTATGACCTGAAGGGTGATAAAATCGTTTATGCGCAAACAGAGATCATTAATCCCTGGGATGTCTATATGCTCAATACCAAAGAGAAGAAGACGACACAACTGACAAGATTGAACGACTCGTGGCTGAACGAAAAAAAAGTAACTATCCCGAAGGAGTACTGGGTTACCAGACCGGATGGCGTAAAGGTTCAGTATTGGGTTATGGAGCCACTCAACAAAAAGGATGGCACTAAATACCCAACTATTCTGAACATCCATGGCGGCCCGACTGCGATGTGGGGGCCATCAGGATTTTCTATGTGGCACGAATTTCAAATGCAGGTTGGATGGGGGTATGGACTTGTATTCTGCAACCCAAGAGGAAGTGGAGGTTATGGAGAAGACTTCAAACGGGGAAATTTCAAAGATTGGGGCACAAGCCCTGCTAATGATATTTTGGCGTCCCTTGATGATGCAGCCGCAAAAAATAATTGGATTGACAAGGATCAGTATTTTGTAACGGGAGGAAGTTATGCCGGCTACATGGTAGCGTGGCTGGTAAGTCAGGATCAACGGTTTAAAGCAGCCAATGCACAAAGAGGAGTTTATGATCTTACCACTTTCATGGGTGAAGGAAATGCATGGCGATTAGTTCCGGATTATTTCGGGTATCCATGGGAGCCCGGTGTGCAAAAATTATTGGATGAAAATTCCCCGTATACCTATGTTGATAAGATCAATACACCGTTGCTTATTATGCACAGCGACAAGGATTTGAGAACAGGTGTGATACAATCAGAAATGTTGTACAAGAGTTTGAAAATTCTGAATAAACCGGTGGAATATGTACGTTACCCTGATGAAGGTCATGAACTTTCAAGAAGTGGGAATCCGCTGAGGATGATGGATCGACTAATCAGGATTATAGAATTTTTCGAACGGTACACAAAGCACCCCGAAACCCCTCCTGCACTATTGCTGAATAGTACCGCAAAATAATGTGTATGAATTGCTTATATTTGTGTGTATGAAAACTACAAGAACAAATATTGAGTTGAGAGAAGACCTGATTAAAGACATCATGCGACTTAGTCAGGTCAAAACAAAACGCGAGGCTGTTGAAAAAGCAATGGAGAATTATGTGAGTTGGTTGAAAAGGCAAAAGCTTGCTTCTCTCAGGGGTAAAGTAAAATGGGAGGGTGACTTGATGAAGATGAGGGAGGAAAGAAATAGATGATTTTCGATTCCTCAGTTTGGATAGAATTTTTGAATGGAAAGGAAACTCCTGAAGCAGACTTGTTACAGACTCATATCAAAGATGGTTTAACAGTAGATCTTTGCCCTGCTGTGTATCAGGAGGTTTTACAGGGTATAAGAGATGATCGTTTTCACGAAGAAGCCAAAGACCTATTAATAAGCTTAAATTTCTTGGTCCTTGAACCCTATTTTGTAGCCGAAGGGGCGGCAGAAATTTTCAGAAAACTCAAAAAAATGGGATTAACTATTAGAAAACCGAATGACTGCATAATCGCGTTTTATACTATTCACTTCAA
>CAYTBO010000108.1:0-8044 GCA_964436055.1 uncultured Ohtaekwangia sp. | reverse complement strand
TAGTTAGTCTTTAGTCTGTTGTTTTTTAATTGTGATCCTAAAAACTATAGACTATTGACTCAGGACTAAAGACTAGTGACTAACCCTCGAATTGCTTTGCAACAACAAGATCCTTGCTTCCTTTAGTATATTGATAAAACCCACTTCCCGACTTCACACCCCGGTGACCAGCTTGGACCATATTTACCAGAAGGGGACATGGCGCATATTTAGGATTACCAAAGCCATCGTGAAGCACGCGCAATATGGAAAGGCACACATCCAATCCAATAAAATCAGCTAACTGCAATGGACCCATAGGATGAGCCATCCCCAGTTTCATTACAGTGTCGATTTCTTTAACGCCACCTACGCGTTCGTATAAGGTAAAGATAGCTTCATTAATCATGGGCATAAGAATACGGTTGGCTACAAACCCCGGATAATCATTAACTTCTACCGGCATTTTCCCCAGCGTTTCAGACAACTGCATAATGGTTTTGGTAACCTCATCACTGGTGCTGTAGCCTCTGATAATCTCAACGAGCTTTATCAGGGGGACTGGATTCATAAAATGCATGCCAATTACCTTGTCTGGCCTGGAAGTAGCAGAGGCTATTTTGGTTATGGAGATGGAGGATGTGTTGGATGCAAGAATTGCCTGTGGCAATGTAAAGTGGTCCAGATCTTTGAAGATTTTTAGTTTCAAATCGACATTCTCGGTAGCGGCTTCTACAACAAGTTCTGCCCGATCCACGCCTGCTTTAAGTTGGTTGAAGGTGGTAATGTTTTCAATCGCCTTAATTTTGTCCTCCTCCTTGATCGTACCCTTCTCAACTTGGCGGGCGAGGTTTTTGTCAATGGTGGCGATTGCTTTCTTCAGGTTTTCTTCTACAATATCAACCAGGGAAACCTTGAAGCCAGATAGTGCAAAAACATGCGCAATGCCATTGCCCATTGTACCGGATCCTATAACTGAAATATTTTTCATAGTCGCTAAGCTTTCATTTCAAAGTCTATTAGCAGCAAATATAAAGCTTCAGGTCTGGTGTAAGCGCTCCTACACCTATTAGTTAATCAAAGTTTCTTTGGCCAGACCCATCGCATTAATTCTGAGGACAAGTTTCCGCGGGTTAGGCGAGGAGTTTTTGCATGCAGGACCCGGTTCCAGATAATAGGTATAAATCTTTTGGTTTCGGGTAAGCAATTGATTTTCATCCGGTCTTCCCAATAGGTTTACCAAGTCCATTTCAGATAATGCTTTCAGTTTTTCCCTTTCACTGGTGATGGCTTCGATTTCTTTTGAGCGTTTACCCAGGCACCCATTTTTGTCACTTTTCCATGATGTTAGGTCGATACCATTTAGCTCTGGCAGTGGCTTACCGCACGAAACAAATAAAAAGAGTGTCAGAAGAAAACTAAGCGACTTGAAATGAGGCATGTTTAGTGATGGTGTAAAACCAGGTAACAGAAATGACAAAGTATAAAGCAGCAACTAAAAACAAAACAGGAGGCCAGAAGAATACGGCCGTTACTATTGCCAGTGCAGCTGGATAAATGATAATTCGTCCCCATTCAGCCCATCGAACCCATGTTTTATTTTCAAAGAGGACACCACAATTCACCACCACGATGGAAATGATAACGGTAAAGAACGCCTTTTCTCCCATCGTGAATTTTCCCTGATTGAATAAAAAGAAGGCGGTGCCAATCAGGCATAAAGCGTATTGAAACAAAACGTAATAGTTTAATGACAATGGAGCAGGGGTATCATATTTACGGTATTGAGATCGGTCAACTTCAGGTGCTGCCCGATATCCTCCCATATAATCAGGAAGCCAGCCGGGTTTTTGAAAAAGATACGTTAACTTGTCTTGCCAATGGGGAATCCTCTTGAGGTCTTTGCGCATCTCAGCGTAGTGGCTGAAATTGGCCCACACGGCATTCCAGCTATTAATCGGCTTGGTAATGCCATAGGTAGGTTTTTCTTCCTCTTGCTGAAACGTGCCAAACATTTTGTCCCAAATAATAAGCGTGCCTGCATGATTCTTATCAATATACTTTGGATCTCTTCCATGATGGACTCGGTGATGGGAGGGCGTATTCATAAAATATTCTAAAAATCCCAACTTGTTGATAGTTTCGGTATGAATCCAGAATTGGTAAAGTGTATTTAAGGCAGACATCAAAGCAAAGTCAAGGGTTTCAAAACCCATAAAAGCCAATGGAAGATTAAAAGCGAAAGTCCATACTACCTGAAAACTACTTTGCCGTAAGGCTACCGATAAATTGTAGTCTTCACTCTGGTGATGAACTACATGGCCACCCCAAAACAAATTAATTTCGTGGCTCATACGATGGGCCCAATAGTAAGCCAGGTCTACCAGAAAGAATAACGCAACCCAGTATATCCAATTGCGCTCCAATTGAAAGAGGGCAAAGTTGGTAAAAAAAACCTCATAAACTCCGATAGCCAGTATCCGAAGGAACAATCCCGAAAGCTGTGATGTGATGCCACAACTCAGGTTGGCGATGGCATCAGGCAGCCTGTAAAGCTTGCGATGAGTGAAACGTTCTACGACCAATTCAATCCCGATGAGCAGGAAAAATATGGGAATAGAGAGTACTATTGGGTTAAGATTCAAGACAATTAGGATTAACTTGCAACTTCAAATTTAACAACATGACCCTAAAGTTATTTAAGGCAGCCTGGTTTCTTTCATTGGTGGGATTTTTATTCATCTTTTTATACATCTATGCTTCCCTGCCGGAATCCGTGATTCTCGGAGATAAAATTGATTCAGCCAGGATATCAAAGGATATGGTTTTCTATTCCAGTCTTATCACGGTCGCCATGGTGAATGTACTGGTTTTTGCCTTCACCAAACTCTATGGCAACCGCAACGAAGAATTCAGCATTTGGTTCTTCGGCCAGATTATCCTCCTCAATTTCTTCTTCTGTACTGTTTTGGGCTTTATCAACCTATTAAACAGTGGCGAGATTTTTCAATATGGACGGCTTGGGATCGTCATTTATGGAAGTGTAATCCTGATTGGGGCGTGGGGTTTCGGTTGGCCGCTTTACTCATTATCTCGTAAGTTTTTTACTAAACAGTCCGTTTGAGTAAGGCAATTTTATGATTTGACTATCAATAAGTTAGATCGATTCAGTTAAAAATTTTTTGTAGTTCAATGATAGCTTCAATTGCTTGACAAACCACCAAAATTCGTTTTATTAGCCACAATCATTTTTTAAACTTTGATTTCTTTGTGTGGATTTTTTTTGAAAAGCACTAAAGCTTTGAAGTTTTAAACCCCGGCACAGCAGTATGGCGAAGGACCTTTTTCAGTATGATGAATCGAGCGTAAAATCCCTTGATTGGCGCGAGCATATCCGGCTAAGACCTGGAATGTACATTGGAAAACTCGGGGATGGCTCGTCAAAAGATGATGGTATCTATGTGTTGGTGAAGGAGGTAATTGATAACTCCATCGATGAGCACATGATGGGTTATGGTAAAACGATTGATGTAAAAATTACGGATCAACGGGTAACCGTCCGCGATTATGGGCGCGGCATTCCTTTGGGAAAGGTTATCGATTGTGTCTCTAAAATAAATACAGGCGCCAAGTATGATTCGAATGCTTTTCAGAAATCCGTGGGATTGAACGGAGTAGGAACGAAGGCTGTGAACGCACTCTCCAACTATTTTAAAGTGCAGGCTTTTCGAGAAGGTAAAACCAAACTGGCAGAATTCAAAAAGGGTAAGATCACCCACGATGCCAATATTGGTAAGTCGGGTGAAAAGGATGGAACACTGATGGTGTTCGAACCCGATGAATCGATGTTCAAAAACTATCACTTTATTCCCGAATACCTGGATGATCTGATGTGGAACTATGCCTTCCTCAACGCTGGCCTGACCATGAACTACAACGGCAAAAAATTTTATAGCAAAGATGGTCTGCTTGATTTGCTCAGGCAAAAGATTGAAGCCGAGGAAATGCGTTACCCGATAATTCATTTAAAAGGTTCGGATATTGAGGTAGCACTAACTCATGGAAGCCAATACGGGGAGGAGTATTACTCGTTTGTAAATGGTCAAAACACCACGCAGGGTGGTACACACCTTGCAGCGTTCAGGGAAGGATTGATAAGAGGAGTGAGGGAGTTTTATAAAAAAGATTTTGATGCTTCCGACATCAGGGGAAGTATTGTTGCAGCCATAGCAGTTCGTGTGCAGGAACCGGTTTTCGAATCACAGACCAAAACAAAGCTGGGATCTATGAACATGGCTCCCGATGGCCCCACGGTCAAGAGTTTTATCGGTGACTTTGTAGCCAGGGAACTTGAAATTTACTTACATGGCCATGCCTCGGCAGCGGATGCATTGTTGAAGCGCATTCAGCAATCGGAGCGGGAGAGAAAAGAAATAGCCGGAATCAAGAAGCTGGCCAATGAGCGAGCCAAGAAGGCAAATCTTCACAATAAAAAATTGCGCGATTGCCGCTTTCATTTCAACGAAGAGAAAGGCGCACGCAGTCAGGAGTCTGTCATTTTTATTACGGAAGGTGACTCAGCCAGCGGATCAATTACCAAATCCAGGGATGTGGAAACACAGGCTGTTTTCAGCCTTCGGGGAAAGCCGCTCAATTGCTATGGATTAACCAAGAAGGTAGTATATGAAAACGAAGAGTTTAACCTGCTTCAGCATGCACTCAACATTGAAGACGGATTGGAAGGATTGCGTTACAACAAGGTAATTGTAGCTACGGATGCTGATGTGGATGGCATGCACATTCGTTTATTGTTGCTCACCTTCTTCCTGCAATTCTTTCCCGAGCTTGTAAAGGCCGGGCATGTTTTTATTCTTGAAACCCCACTGTTTCGTGTGAGGAATAAGAAGGAAACCATCTATTGCTATAATGAAGATGAAAAACAACGGGCCATAGAGAAACTGGGAAGCAAACCAGAGATCACCCGATTTAAAGGGCTAGGAGAAATCTCTCCCGATGAATTCGGAAAATTCATTGGAGACAGCATAAGGTTGCAGCCCGTGATTCTGGGCAAGGATAGTCACCTTAACAAAATACTGGAATTTTATATGGGTAAGAATACACCCGATCGTCAGGAATTTATTATTGAAAACCTGAGGGTTGAACTGGACGTGTTGAAAGAAGAAATACCCATTGTCGAAGAAGAAGTTGTTTAAATATAATTTTAGTCGAAGGCTCCTATGAGCAAGAAAAGGAAAGTAAGTAAACCGAAGGTTTCCAAAGCCGCCAAGTCTGCCGATGCGGAAGACGTGATTCATGATGTTGCCTCTGTAGATGGCTTGTATGAGAATTGGTTTTTGGACTATGCTTCCTATGTGATTCTGGAAAGGGCAGTGCCCCGGATTGAAGATGGCTTGAAACCTGTGCAACGCAGGATCGCGCATGCGATCAAAGAGATGGACGATGGCCGGTTCAACAAAGTGGCCAATGTAATCGGGCAAACCATGCAATATCATCCCCATGGAGATGCTGCAATAGGTGAAGCGATGGTGAACCTGGGACAAAAAGAGTTGTTGCTTGAAACTCAGGGTAACTGGGGTGATGTGCGGACTGGTGATAGCGCTGCCGCACCCCGATATATTGAAGCAAGGCTATCCAAATTTGCGCTGGATGTTGTTTACAACTCACAAACAACAGCGTGGCAGTTGTCTTATGATGGCCGCAAGAAGGAACCGATCACACTGCCTGTTAAGTTTCCACTACTCCTTGCGCAGGGCGTGGAGGGTATTGCTGTCGGTCTTTCTACTAAAATATTACCACACAATTTTATCGAACTGATCAAAGCATCCATCGATGTGTTGAAAGGTAAGAACCCTAAGATATTTCCAGACTTCCCAACGGGAGGCTATGCTGACTTTGCAGAGTACGATCAGGGCTTGCGTGGAGGAAGAATTAAAGTAAGAGCTAAAATTGAGATTGTTGATAAAAAAACACTGGCTATCAAGGAGATACCATTTGGAACCACAACTACTTCATTAATCGAATCTATTGTAAAAGCCAGCGAAAAGGGCAAAATCAAAGTGAAGCAGGTTGTCGACAATACGGCCAAAGATGTTGAGGTGTTGGTGCATTTACAGCCGGGCCACTCGCCGGAGATTGTCATGGATGCACTCTATGCCTTTACCGATTGTGAAGTGTCCATATCACCCAATGCATGTGTGATCATAGCGGACAAGCCGCGATTTATGCGGGTGAATGAGATGCTTAAATACAACACCGAACAGACTGTAGCACTTCTAAAGAAGGAGTTGGAGATCAGAAGGGATGAGTTGATGGAAAAGATTCTGTTCTCTTCATTGGAGAAGATATTTATAGAAAAAAGAATATACCGAAACATTGAAGAATGCGAAACCTTTGAGGAAGTCATTAGCACCATTGACAAGGGACTTAAACCTTACAAAAAGCAATTCTACAGGGAGATCACGGAAGAAGACATAATTCGACTCACAGAAATCAGAATTAAGCGGATATCCAAGTATGATTCTTTCAAAGCGGATGAGTTGCTTAAGAACCTAGAAAGTGAATTGAAGGATACGCGTCACCATCTGAAGCACCTTACAGAATACGCTATCGCTTACTATCAAAACCTGATGGATAAATATGGCAAGGGTAGGGAGCGCAAGACAGAGATGAAGAGCTTCCAAACCGTAACGGCCATTGAGGTAATTGCCAACAATCAAAAGTTGTATGTCAACCGCACGGATGGATTTATTGGGTGGGGTCTGCGCAAGGATGAATACGTATGTGATTGTTCTGAGATAGACGATATCATTGCCATTCGTAAAGATGGCAAAGCAATTGTTTCCCGCATTGCGGAAAAAGTTTTTATGGGTAAGGACATTCTTTATGCTGGTGTTTGGAAGAAGGGAGACGAGCGCATGGTGTACAACCTGATCTATTCCGATGGCAAATCGGGAAAATCATTTGTGAAACGTTTTACCATGCCCGCCATCATCAGGGATAAAGAATATGATCTGGCACAAGGTAATCCAAACAGTAGAATTCATTACCTGAGTGCCAACCTTAACGGGGAGGCAGAAGTTGTGCAGGTGAAACTGACAGCCGGAAGCACTGCGCGAAAGAAGATATTTGACTTTGACTTTTCTGAATTAGAGGTCAAGGGAAGAGGCGCACGCGGTAATACATTGACTAAGTATCCTGTTAGAAAGGTTGACTTGTTGCAGGCTGGAGTCTCTACATTAAGTGGACTTGATTTATGGTTTGATCCTATTGCAGGCCGGCTCAACAAAGACAAGCGAGGTAAACACGTGGGTAAATTTGATGGGGATGATCTCATCTTGTCAATCACCCGGAGTGGTAACTACAGGCTTACGAGTTTTGAATTGAATACCCGTTTTGAACCTGACGAAAAGACATTGCTGGTGGAGAAATTCAATCCCAAAAAGACAGTATCAGCTGTGTATTGGGACGGTGATAGTAAGCAGCATTTTGTAAAACGTTTTGTGATAGAGACGAACACAGCTGACAAAGACTTTGGATTTATCACTGAATCCATCGGCTCCCGGTTGGAGTTTGTGTCAACAGCAGATAGTCCTGAAGTTGAGATTGATGTGGTGAAGGGAAAGAGCAAAGAGAAAGAAGTAGAAGTGGTAGCGTTGGATGAAATAATAGACGTGAAAGGTTGGAAGGCTATGGGCAACAGGCTTTCGCCCCATAAAATAGCGAAGCTCAGGCCGGTAGATGAACCGGAAAAGGAGCCAACTGACTCTGCAGAGGAGGAAGTGACAGATTCTAAAGGAGCAAAATCCTTGGAATCTCAGTCACAAAAAAAAAAATCAGAAAACCCCAAACAAGAGGGGGCAAGAGGCCAGTCCCGGGAAAAGGAAAAAACAAGGCTCACCGAAGCGCAAAACCAAAACGTCAGTCAGGCAAGTCTCTTCGCGGAAAGTCAACCCCGCAAAGAAGTCAAAAAAGAAAAAGTAAAGGCAAACGGTAAGAAGAAAACGGAAGGAAAAAAGGACACAAAAGCCTTTGGTGTGGGAGAGAC
>CAYTBO010000107.1:0-8099 GCA_964436055.1 uncultured Ohtaekwangia sp. | reverse complement strand
GCAGGTATTTTTTCGATTTCTTTAGATCCATCTTTGTAAGTCCATTCAATGATAACCGGACTTACGAGTCCACCCGTGTTGCGAAGGGTAATTTCGTACAAATTCTTGCCTAATAAATTTTTACGTACTTCGTTGTCATTTATCCTGCTTCTGAAGTCGCGATAGGTATCTTCCGGAGTGTTTTCAACGGTAAGCGGTTGCGGGCCACCGCTAAAGTCATTTGCTTTACCTTCATTGTTTTGTGTGCTGAGATCTCCTTTTTTCACATTAACATTTTTCTTTTCAGGATCCAATTGTTCTTCTTTCACCTGAAACCACCTGACTTCTTCCAATGTCAGGTCAACATTATCTGTGGTATAGAACCAACCTCTCCAGAACCAATCAAGGTCAGTTCCTGATGCATCTTCCATAGAGCGAAAGAAGTCCGCGGGTTTCGGATGTTTGAAAGCCCAGCGTTCAGCATACTCTTTGAAAGCTTTGTCAAAAATTTCTTCTCCTAAAATAGTTTCTCTCAACAACACCAGTGCTGCGGAAGGCTTGGTGTATCCGTTGGGGCCGAAGCTGGTAGCCTGGTTGTCGGATTGGGCCATGATGGGTCGCATAATGTTCTTGTCTCCTTTCATAAAGGGAACTATCCCTTTAGGCGAACCGCTGGTAATGTCAAACCCCTCGTAGCGTGTGCGTATGGTTTCCCTTTCCAGGAAGGTGTTTAGTCCTTCATCCATCCAGGTCCATTGTCTTTCGTCCGAATTTACAATCATGGGGAAGTAATTGTGACCTACTTCATGAACAATCACACCGACCATTCCCTCCAACACGCGCTGGGAATAATTTCCTTTGCTATCAGGCCGCCCGTAGTTGTAACAGATCATCGGGTATTCCATACCCTGATCTGCCGCATGCACAGAATAAGCCGTTGGGTAAGGATAATCGAAAGTGCGTGCTGAGTATACTTCCAGTGTGTTTTTTATTGCTCTTGTAGATTCTTTCGCCCAAAGTGGATTTCCTTCTTTGGGATACAGCGATTGTGCAAGCGGTGTTTTGTCTCCAATCTTTACCGCCATGGCATCCCAAATGAATTTTCGGGAGGCAGCGAATGCTACATCACGAACCTCTTCGGCATGAAACACCCAGATACTCTTTTTCTTCGAACGGGATTTTTCATTTTTTCGGGCTTCACTTTCGGTGACAATAAACACAGGTTTATCAAATGTCTTTTGTGCCTTTTTAAACCTTTCAAGCTGATCGCTGGTTAAAACCTCCTGTGGATTTTGAAGCCAGCCGGTAGCGCCTACGATAAAGTCGCTGGGGACAGTAATTTTCATTTTGTAATTGCCAAAGGTAAGGGCATACTCTCCCCGGCCAAGAAATTGTTTGTTTTGCCATCCTTCATAGTCATCAAAGACACACATGCGGGGAAACCATTGGGCGCAGGTGTATACCCGATTGTCGTCTTCGGGAAAGTATTCATAACCACCGCGTTCATCAAATTTCATTCGGTCATATTCGCGATAGCTCCACTCCACAATAAATTTATAACTTTCTCCTTTTTTTAATAGATTTGGAATGTCCACGCGCATCATGGTAAAGTTGATGGTGTGTGGTAAGTCTTTACCGGTATTGGCATCTCTTACCGACTTGATTTTATAGCCACCCTCATAATCGTATCCATACCCACCAAGGGCTTCGGCCAAAAATTTTGCAGGCACGGAGTCGCGAATCTCGTTGTTGCTGGCCTTATCCGTCATGTTATCTGGTGAAAGCTTGTTTTGATCAAGCTGCATCCACAGGTAGCGAAGTGTTTCCGGGGAGTTATTATAATAAGTTATCGTTTCCTTTCCCGTGATCATTTGATTTTCATCGTTCAGATCTACTTCGATGTCATAATCCGCTCTTTGTTGCCAGTAGTTTACTCCCGGTGCGCCTGAGCTATTTCTATATGAGTTTGGCGTAGGAAGCTCAGGCCCCAGTTGTTCAAATTTACCTTGCCAGTTTTGCTGAGCGGTAACTGACAACGCGCTGAAACAAAAAATTACTTTTACTAGTGTACGCATAGTGTATAAATTAATAAATCATAAATAGCGGGAGCCGCTTCGCCAAATTGAAATAACTTCACAAAGAATTAAATTACTTACCTTTTTTTTTCAGTTCATCAAATTTAGACGGCTGAACAATCCTGGGAAATACATTGTCATCTGTATTAATATCTGCCGTTTCTTTTAGAGGATCTATAACGATATTGATCACTTCTTTTTCCTTTACAAAAACCTTCGTGATTTTATTTTCATTAAGTCTCCAGATTTCGGCAGGAATTCGCTCAATCTCTTTTGTGCCGTCTTTGTATGTCCATTCAATGATTACCGGCATTACCAAACCGCCTTTGTTGCTCAGCGTTATCTCATACAAATTCTTGTCTTGTAATTTGTTAACAACGGCTTTGTCATCAATTCGGTTTTGAAATTCACCATAAAATGAAGCATCAGCGGGGATTAGGCTGAATGGTTGAGGCCCATCGCTGAAGTTATCCGGATTTTTACCAGCAGTATTTCCTTCCATGGCGAGATCTCCTTTTTTCACACTTCTGTTTCTGCTCTCCAGGTTAGTTTCTTCTTTCTTTACCTGATACCATTTCACCGCATCTACGGCAATATCGGTATGGTCGGTGGAATAAAACCAACCACGCCAAAACCAATCAAGGTCTACGGCAGAGGCATCTTCCATCGTGCGGAAAAAATCAGCAGGACTTGGATGCTTGAAAGCCCAGCGTTCCGCAAATTCCTTGAACGATTTGTCGAATAATTCGTGACCCATTACTGTTTCTCTTAAAATATTCAAAGCCGTAGCGGCTTTAGCATATTGTTCAGGGCCATATTCAATAATGTTTTCGGCACTGGTCATTAAAGGACGCTGCGTTTCTTTGTTGCCCATCATGTAGGGAACAATTTCTGAAGCGGGACCTCTTCGTTGCGGCATATCCGGATAGTGTTCAACCTGTGTAAGGTACTGCACGAATGTATTCAGTCCTTCATCCATCCATCCCCATTGCCGTTCATCGGAATTGATGATCATGGGATAGAAGTTGTGACCTACCTCGTGTATGATTACACCAATCATAGCCCATTTTGTACGGTCGGGTATAGTGCCATCGGGCTGAGGTCTTCCGCCATTAAAGCAGATCATGGGATATTCCATGCCGATATTAGCCATATGAACGGAAATGGCAACCGGGTACGGATAATCGATAGCATACTTTGAATAAGTAATCAGTGTGTTTTTTATGGCTTTGGTCGATTCCTTTTCCCATAAAGGATTTCCTTCTTTTGGGTAATAAGACATGGCCAATGAAGTTTGGTCACCGATTTTTACAGCCTGGGCATCCCAAATAAATTTTCGTGAGCTCGTAAAGGCAAAGTCACGGACATTATCGGCTCTAAATTTCCAGGTTTTCTTTTGCTTGGATTTTGATTTTTCACGGGCGACAGCTTCTTGCTGGGTTACTACAATTACTGGCTTGTCATAGGTCTTCTTAGCTAGCTCAAAACGTTCCTGCTCATTCTTAGAAAGAACCTCCTGGGGATTAAGTAAGTTGCCGGTAGCGCCCACAATGTGATCAGCGGGGACAGTAATATTTACTGAATAGTTCCCAAAGGATAAAGTGAATTCACCCTGACCCATAAATTGTTTATTCTGCCAGCCTTCATAGTCATCGTATACGCACATGCGAGGGAACCAATGCGTGATTCCATATAGGTAGTTGTCGTCATCCGGAAAATATTCCATGCCTCCTCTTCTGCCGGCCTCACGTTCATTGAGCCTATCACTTACAGGATAAGACCATTCTATATTGAACGAAAATTTGTCCCCTGTTTTCATGGGTTTAGGTAAATCCACCCGCATCATGGTTCCATTGATGAAGTTGGGTAAGTTTTTACCATTCGTATCTCTTACATAGTTAATGGAATAACCACCTTTATAATCTCCATAGAGATCAAGATCACGTTGCAATTGATCTGTAGTTACCGTTTCTCCAATTGAATTGGTTTTTACTTTATCGGTAATATTTCCTTCAGCCAATATGTTCTGATCCAACTGCAGCCACAAGTATTTCAATTGGTCTGGTGAATTGTTGGTGTATGTAATTGTTTCTTTTGCCGTAATCATGTGTGTCTCATCGTTGAGTTCCACATCAATTACATAGTCAGCCTGTTGTTGCCAATATTTGGGACCCGGAGCACCGGAACCGGATCGGTATTGATTAGGTGTGGGCAAGGACTGACCGAGTTGTTCAAATTTTCCTTTCCAGCCCTCCTGAGCCAGAGCCGGAGCAAGAATTAAAATGAAGACGAAACCAAACAGGTTTTTCATGAAGTTATAAGTTGTGTTTAATAAAATTATTTTCCTTTATTTTTTAATTGATCAAACTTTGACGGTTGATCAACTTTTGGAAACATATTGTTTCCTGTATCAATATCCGCGGTTTCCTTTAGGGGATCAATTACCATAGTTGCCACTTCTTTGTCTTTCACAAAGACTTTAGTGATTCGTTGTTCATTCGTTCTCCAGATTTCAGCAGGTAACCTTTCGATCTCTTTCGATCCATCTTTATAAGACCACTCAATGATTACCGGCATCACCAGTCCACCCTTATTGCTCAGGGTTACTTCATAAAAATTCTTACCCCTCATTTTATCAATAATGGATTTGTCATCAACACGACTAAGGAATTCCCCATATAATCTGGCATCGGTTGCTATTAGGTTAAAAGGTTCTGGGCCATTGTTAAAATCATTTTCTGAAGAACGCCCACCCGTTGCCAAGTCACCGGCATCGGCTTTTTTGGATTTATTTTCCAGATTTGCTTGCTCTTCCCTTATCCTTAACCATCGAACTTTATCCACTGAAAGGTCCACGTGATCGGTTGTGTAAAACCAGCCTCTCCAGAACCAGTCAAGATCGACCGCCGAGGCATCTTCGAGTGTTCTGAACAAGTCAGCGGGTTTAGGGTGTTTAAAAGCCCACCGGGTGGCATATTCTTTAAACGCCATATCGAATAATTCAGGGCCTATCACGGTTTCTCTCAGGATGTTTAGGGCAGTAGCTGCTTTGTTGTATTGTTCATCACCAATGAGTACCACCTGCTCACCACTGGTCATCAGGGGCCTCATAGCAGACTTATTACCTTTCATGTAGGGGACAATCCCTTCGGCACTGCCCCTTCGGCGGGGCATATCCGGATAGTACTCAACCTGGGTCAGGTATTGAACAAACGAATTGACACCCTCGTCCATCCAGGTACTTTCCCGTTCGTCGTTATTGATAATCATAGGAAAAAAATTGTGGCCTACCTCATGGACAATCACCCCGATCATTCGCCATTTAGTAAAATCACTGTAAGATCCATCTTTATTAGGGCGGCCGAAGTTGAAGCAGATCATTGGGTATTCCATGCCAATGCTGGCCGCATGTACCGAGATAGCTACTGGATAAGGGTAATCGATGGTGTACTTCGAATAGGCTTGTAACGTATTCTTCACAGCTTTAGTCGATTCCTTTTCCCAAAGGGGATTTCCTTCTTTTGGATAAAAGGACATAGCCAGGGGAGTCATGTCGCCAACTTTTACAGCTTGTGCATCCCAAATAAATTTACGGGAAGCAGCGAAAGCAAAATCACGAACATCTTCAGCATGAAACTCCCATGTCTTTTTTTCTTTTGACCTGGTCTTCTCTCTTTGAATTGCCTCTTGCTGTGTTGCGATAATTACGGGAGCATCAAAAGTCGTTTTAGCTTTTTCAAACCTGGAAAACTGCTCCGGCGATAAAACTTCTTTTGCATTTTGGAGTACACCCGTAGCGGCTACGAGATGATCTGCAGGCAGGGTTACTCTTACTTTATAGTTGCCAAAGACAGTCGCGAACTCGCTTCTGCCAAGGAATTGTTTGTTTTGCCATCCCTCGTAATCATCATAAACACACATGCGCGGAAACCACTGGGCTATGGTGTAAACAAAATTTTTGTCTTCAGGGAAATATTCATAACCACTTCTTCCTCCTTTCGACATCCGATCGTTGATGTTGTAACTCCAGTCGATCATGAATGAAAACTTATCGCCTTGCCTTAGGGGTGCAGGCAAATCAATGCGCATCATGGTAGCGTTGATAAAATATTTCAGCGCACTTCCATTGGCGTCTTTTACAGCCTTTATTTTATACCCTCCATCAAAATCATAAAGATCAAGACTTCCTGCAATTTCTTTTGTGGTGATGCTGTCGCGTACCGAATTGGTGCTGGTTTTTCCTGTGTTACTTTCTTTGTCAAATAGATTTTGATCCAGTTGCAACCACAGATAAGTGAGTGCGTCAGGCGAATTATTATAGTAGGTGATTGTTTCTGAACCAGTGATACTTTGAGTTTCGTCATTCAGTTCAGCGGTAATTACATAGTCTGCCTGCTGTTGCCAATAAGAAGGACCCGGGGAGCCAGATCCTGTCCGGTATTCATTGGGCGAAGGAAGTATTTGTCCTAATTGTTCAAATTTTCCCTGCCAGGGAGTTTGCGCGTTGGCTGCAAAGCCTAAACAAAGCAGTGTAATTGTGAAGTATCGAATCATAAAATAATTATTTCTTGTTAAACAGGTCTACTACCAGAATACTTTATCCTTCATTAATATTAACGCGATTCCGGCAATACCGGATGAAATCACTATTTTCCAGTCTCTTCGGGCTACACTGATCAGATCAACTAAAATGAAACTGACAACCATAAACATGCCAACAATTATAATCTGACCAAACTCAAGGCCAAGATTAAACGCAAGGAGTTGTGTAACAATAGAATGATCTTTTCCCAAAATCGCTCTCAGGTAGTTGGAAAATCCCATGCCATGGATAAGGCCAAAAAAGAGTGCAAGCAAATAATTCGTTTGAAAAGGTTGAGCGTTTATCTTGTCTTCTTTTCGAAAAAGGTTTACGAATGCGGTTAGAAAAATCGTAATCGGAATAAGAAACTCTACCAGTTCGGCATTTACACTAATTACATTTAGTGTGGCCAGTGCCAGTGTAATGGAGTGACCAATAGTAAAAGAGGTAACCAGTATGAGTATCTTCTTCCATTCCCTTGCCAGATATACAGCACACAGAGCTATCACAAATAGGATATGATCATATCCATTGGCATAGTCAAGGATGTGGTCCTTACCTAGTGAAAAATATAGTTGGAACTCGCTCATGCTCAATTATTAGGGTGACAATAATAGGCTTAAAATCTCAATTTAGGTAGGGTAATTATTCGGGAGGACATAGAATTGGGTACCGTTTGGTAAACGTCTGGGATGGCCTTATTTTTGATCCCTTTTGATCCATGATTGGTTTCCTATATTCTATCCTGTTGTTGTTTCACCCTATTCATATCTCCGTTACTGAGATTGAATATAATGAGAAGGCGAAAGCGTTGCAGATTATTACCCGCATCTTCATGGATGATCTTGAGTCAGCTGTGCGAAACCGGATTCAACAGCCTGAATTGGATATTCTGCATCCCCCAAAAGGGTTGACAACCGAAGCATTATTATCCGACTACCTAAAGGATCATTTTAAGATTAAATTGGATGGCAAGGATCAGAAAATGTATTTTCTCGGATACGAAGAAGAAGACTTTGCATTTGTATGCTACATAGAAATTGAGAACGTGAAAGATTTTAAAGTGGCAGAGGTGACAAATACCGTAATCACAGACCTGTATGATGACCAATCTAACCTGGTGCATTTAACCTATAAAGGGCCGATAAGGAGCACTAGGCTAATGCGTGATAAGCCATCTGACAAGTTTACATTTGAATAGAGAAACGCTAAATGGTTAGCCCTTAAAAAGCTAAAAGGGTTAAAATTAATGAAAATATGAAGTGATTTGGGTTGATAAAATCTGCAAGAAATCAGAGTTTTATATCGAAAACTTTGCAGATTTTAGAAATTCATAGAATGTAAAGCATTGAGCTAAATGCTATCGCTGTTGCGCGGCTGAATTCGTTTTGATTGCTATAGAAAGCTAGTAGTCCGCGCAAATCATCAGGGGCGGGCGCAGCCCGCCCCTGATGATTTGTTGT
>CAYTBO010000106.1:0-8561 GCA_964436055.1 uncultured Ohtaekwangia sp. | reverse complement strand
CCCAGCATGTATCATCAGTTTAAGGAACTAGCCGGTGTTGATATTACCAAAGAACCTATGGAAGTGGGCCCCACCACCCATTATATCATGGGCGGAGTAAAAGTTGATGCCGATACACAAATGACAAGCGTACCGGGTTTGTTTGCTACAGGCGAATGTGCTGCAGGTCTTCATGGTGCTAATCGCCTGGGAGGAAATTCACTTTCAGACTTACTCGTATTCGGAAAACGTGCCGGTGAATACGCGGCAAAGTTTGCGAAAGAAAATGATGAAGTAACGGCCGATGAAAATCAGATTAATGAAATAGCAACCTGGGCGCTGGCTCCCTTCGATCGTGGAAGCGCAGGAGAAAATCCGTTTGCTTTACAAGACCACCTGCAGGAAATGATGCAAGACCTGGTTGGAATCGTGCGCAACGAAAATGACCTGGCAACATCCATTGAAAAACTTAACGAACTGGAGCTTCGTGCCTCGCGCGTTGGTTGTACCGGAAATCGGGGTTACAATCCCGGGTGGCATACGGCTATTGAATTGAATCACATGCTCACGGTGGCGAAAGCAATAGCCATATCAGCGATGGAACGAAAAGAAAGCCGTGGTGGCCATTTTCGCGAAGATTTTCCCGAAAAGAGCAACGAATTCTCGAAAGTGAATGTAACAGTAAAAAAAGATCAAGCAGGAAATATAGAAATTAGACAAGTACCGAAAACGGAAGTTCGTGAAGATCTGAAACAAATCATTGATCAATTGAAGTGATGGCAAAAGTTATTTTTCAAATATGGCGCACAAACGATGACGGAGGACAGTTTCAAAATTACGAAGCTGAAATTTCTGAAGGTATGGTTGTGCTGGATGCCGTCCACCAGATTCAGGCAGAGCAAGCCGGAGATTTGGCTGTACGATGGAACTGCAAAGCCGGCAAATGCGGATCATGCTCAGCGGAAATAAACGGTCATCCAAAACTGATGTGCATGACCCGGCTCGATGATATGCCCACGAATAAACCCATCACTATTCAACCCATGAAGGCTTTTCCGGTAATTAGGGATCTTGTTACAGACGTCTCCAGAAATTATAGCATCAAAAAGAAAATAAAAAAATTCAAACCACGGAAACCGGATGCAGAGGATGGCACCTGGCGAATGTATCAAAGGGATATTGATCGTGTTCAGGAATTCAGAAAATGCATTGAGTGTTTTTTATGTCAGGATGTGTGCCATGTAATACGAGAACATCATCTACATGAAGAATTTGCCGGGCCACGACACATGGTATACACTGCGGCACTGGAAATGCATCCGCTGGATGTGGAAGACAGACGAAAAGAGTTGAAAGATGAGGGAGGAATAGGTTTATGCAACATCACAAAATGCTGTACAAATGTGTGTCCTGAAAATATTACCATTACAGACAATGCCATTATCCCGTTGAAGGAACGTGTTGCAGACCGGTTTTATGATCCCTTGATGAAGCTTTTGAGTATATTTGGTAAAGGAAGGTAAGCAGTAAGAACTAAACTGAAACACCATGAACTTACAGGAGTTAAAAAAATCGGAGGAAAGTCCTACTTTCAATTTAAAGCCGCTTTCTAAAGATGCTGTTGGGTCCGCTTTGGCACGAGCCGAACATTATCGTTTACTTAACCAGCCTGCCGTTGCTGAAAGTATTTGTCTTGATATTCTTAACACGGATGCAGAAAATCAAAAAGCTAAAATTGTTTTGTTACTTACCTTGACCGATCAATTCGGTCACAAGCAAAGTAAGGCTAAGATGGCTGAAGAAATTGCCAACAGCCTGTACGACCCGTATTCAAAACTTTACTATTTGGGAATCATTCACGAACGGCAGGGAAATACCGCATTGAATTCATCCAATCCGGGTTCAGGTTTTGATGCATACGAATGGTACCTGGAGGCCATGGATTTTTATGAGCAGGCTGATGAGATCAATCCTTCCGGCAATGAAGATGTGGTATTGCGCTGGAACACATGCGCCAGAGTCATTATGGAAAATCACCTCAAAAGTAGACCAAAAGAAAATTACGCGGATTTTGAATAAGCAAGTCGAAGCCTTTCAAAAAATTCACACCCTTAGTAAACCACGGAACGCCCTGGCACCATAGTAAGATTCCGCCCCGTTGTGATAGATGAACACACAGCCGAAGCGATAATCACCAAAGATAGCTCCGCCGAGTTTTCTAATAGCTGAAGGCGTTTTCAACCAGCTTGATGTTTTCGTATCGAAATTTCCCATCTTCTGTAGCTCCCGATATTGCTCTTCCGTTAACATCTCAATGCCCATCTCATCAGCCATGCCTATCGCGCTGTTTTTCGGTTTATATTCTTTCCTTGACTCCAGGGCTTCATGATCGTAGCAAATGCTCCTGCGGCCATTGGGGCTTTCTGCTGAACAATCATAAAAAATAAATTCTCCTGTTTTTCTATCATAGCCTACCACATCAGGCTCACCCCCTGTTAATTCCATTTCATGCAGCGACCACAATTTTCCTAAGTTAGCTTCCAGCTTTACCCGTACGTTTGCCCATTCAAGACCTTTGTGTCGGCTCTTGTTTTTCTCAAAACGATTTTTCAAAATACTGAGTAATTCGTCACGCTGATGAGGTGACAGTTTTTTCGAGGTGTTCTTAATTTTACCCATGTCTCCTATTGAATTAGTACCAATTTTCTGCTCACGGTTCTAAGGTATCATGATACCATCGTTAACAACAATATTGACCCTATAAAATTATTTCTTCTTGGATAACTTCTCCATGATCATCGTAAACTCTGTAATGAACCCATTTTTAGTCTGTTAAAAGTGCATGTTCGGGACAATCAACGCGTAGATCAGCATCAAACAAATTTTGATTGAGTAATTTACAAAAGTTCGGAGCCCTCCCCTTGCCCGGTGAAAAATGAATGCAAGTCTTACACATACGTTGAATGGTAATCACTCCCGTTTTGTTAAGATGTTGAATTATACTCATCAGGCTGATCAGCAAATTCTCCTTATTTTCAGAGTTTAATCTTGTGATTGGTTCCAGAATTTGGTTTGTGAAGAAAGCAGTCCGTTTTGCTACTTCCTTTCCGTTTGCGGTAAGGTGAATCGTGTAGCTTCGCGTATCATGCTGCTCATACTTCTTTCGAATATATTTCTTTTGTTCAAGTACCTTTATGGAATCGCTAATGGTTGCTTTTGTCATATTGAATTCGTCTGCCAGATAAGTTACTTTTCTTTTCTCTTCACTGTGAAAAAGTAAAAAGATTAGCACCTGTATCTGGATAGGGCTTAATGAAAATTCCTTGCTTTCATTCCATAGCAAAACTCTATAGGCTTGTGAAATACGTTCCATAGCCGCAATAATACGGCTGTCAATATTTTCATTCTGATGCGTTAAATCGAAAGGTGATTTACCCATGTTTTTTGTCAATAAATATATCCAATTCTTTCTTAATCCTACGACTGTCGGCATGGCCAAACCATTGAACAAGAATTTCCATCGAGTCAGTGAACAGAAAAAATGAGGGAGTTCCCCGCATTAGGTTTGTTGCAAATGTCTTCCCGCATTTTGGTAGCTGGCTAAAGTAATTGTGTACGGTAGTTCTCATATGCTGCTGTTCCCGGTTGCCCAAAGTCTGATCAAACATGTTTGTCATGATATTTTCAATAAGCTGCCGATTGAGTAATTCAGCTTGATTAGTAACTTCATCAACAAGAATGGGAACGGATAAATTTGATTTATCCCAGCTTAACATCCCGGTTTTTTGCGCCTTTAATGTTTCACCGACAAGTTGACCGGAATTTACCAATAGCTTTACATTTTCTTCCGTATTTACATGGAAATCCTCAAATGCCGTAGCGAGCGCAAAACACGAAAGTCTGTGATGGTAGTGAGTTTGTAACTCCTTCAATAAAGGAAAGCCGTGTATGAAACATCCCGGACAATTCACCTGAAACACCATCATCAGGTTGACAGGTCCTGGATTAAACTTTTCATTCATTACTTCTTTGTAGCTAAGCGTTAGCTTCATTGGCAATTTTTAAGTTCGAGTATGTAATACCCCTGCTGTTTAATGCTGTCCACCATGGCATCAGTTGCTTTTTCTATATGACAAAACGAACAATGATTGGACGCAAGTGGATAATTGCGCATCGCCTTGCTTTCCAGATAAGCTTTCCCATATCCGTAGATTACCTCTGGATTTGTTTCGGTTTCCGGTACGATAATGTCGAAATTCATTGTGGTCCCGTCCGGTTTAGGTACATAGGTGTCCCATACGGCTACTTTCATATTGATGGTATTTAGTTTTAGAAAAACCGGGCCAATGTTTCATGACCCGGCATTCAAATTTTAGTTAGAACTCTTCTATAGGAATGTAGGGTTGTCCCCAAAGTATGCTTTGAAGGAGAACTGATTTCAACCACGCAGTATACATTTTATCTACCTCTTCAGCACTGGCTCCTTTCTTTGCAAGGAAAGGTTTCAACTTTGTGGTAACAGGAATTGTCAAGGCCGGAATATACCTGTAATTGATAATGGGTACAGAGTTAACATTGTCGGTTTTATTCTTCTTAGCTGAATGATGGCGTAATCCGATTTCGTATTGATAGTCCAGCCATTTTTGATTGTAATTAGCTTCTGCAGTCAGCAAAATCCACATCGCAAACCGTTCACGTACTTTAGCCAGATAGTCACCGTCAGGCTGGCCAGTAGTTTTATTACCGAAAAAGTATACCAAATGAGGTGTTGATGCCACAAAGCCATACCATACATCTAAAATTTCATCAGTCTGGTCTTCGAGAATATTGTATGACATTTTTAGGTATTTCACATCCTCGTCTCCAAATAGAAGCGATTGCTGAAGGAGTTTGAGTTCTTCCATAGTTATTGGCGAGCGGGGAACGGCACTGGTGCCGTAAGTATATCCAGCAGGTGATTTTAATTGTTGTGCCTGGCTATAGGCTGAAATAATTACAGCGAGTAGACCAATAATGGTTGTTATCGTTTTCATATCAGTAATTCGGTTAATAATTAAAATTCGTTTTTATTAATGTAGGGATAAGTCCAGAGCACAACAGTAAGCGTTACTGCCTTGAACCAGGCAGCGTGCATCTTTTCAATCGTTTCTAGATCATGACCTCTTTTGCCGAGAAAACCCTTGATTGTTGCCGTAATGGGGAAGATAAAAGCAACCATGTACCGATAATGTATGATGGGTACGCTTTGCACGTTGTCGATTTTGTTCTTCTTGGAACTGTGGTGGCGCAAGGCAATTTCATGTTGATAGTTAAGCCACTCCTGGTCATAGGGTTTAGTACATAAATCCATGATCCACTGGCCGAACCTTGCCCTAACCGCCGTGAGATATTCCATATTGGGTTTTCCATTATGAGTGAAATAATGAACCAGGTGTTCATTATTCCCGACAAATCCGTACCACAAATCCAGCACTTCATTGGTTTGGTCTTTTAATACCTCAGCGGCCAGTTTTAAATGCTTTTCGTCTTCAGCTGTGAAGAGAACTGTTTTTTTGAGCAATTCCAGATCAGTAACCGATACGGGAGACTGAGCCACGTTTCCATAGGTGTAACCTTTGATTGTTTCCATCACAAATTTTGGTTTAATGAATGATGGAATAAATATAGTAAGGATTCCTAACTATACAATAGTTACCTGAAGATATACCTATTCAATTATACTGTTTTCAACATAGCTGCTGCAGGAAAGGACGAATAGGCTTTCATCTGCTTTTTTGCGATTTCATATCCCGATGAGAGTCTAACCCGGGGTAAACTACTTTTTCAATGGCTTTATGGTGACTCAAGAATTCAGCGATAGCCATTGCATTCTCTGCGTGACGAGCCATCCGTTGCCCCAGGGATCTTATGCCTCGTGTTAACAGCCAGCAATCAAAAGGATTTGGAACAGCGCCGAAGATGTGAAAGCTGTATCTGGGAAGTTACAGCCGGGTCATCACCGTTTACGGTATGGCCGGCCTGTGCACAAATGGTTTCAAAGTGATTCATCTCTTGACGGTTTATGACGCAAAAGTTAGCCTATAGTTCAATCATTTATCTAAACCTACTCACTATGAATGGGGCAAGTCTTGCGTGGTGGACCGCAGCTTTTGGTGGACTACTTGATCAATAAAGTACCAATACTATGTTTTACAAACATTAGCAGTGCTAGAATTGTTATCAGCTGATTCGTTTGAACTCTACCCCTTCATTAGCACTACACCAGTTTTCTCTTGGCAAAAAATCTGTTTACAATAAAGTAGATGATTAATGCAGAAAGTACGCCTGTTAAAAAATCGGTTAGCGGAACCATAACAGCCGTGTAAACCATCATGGCAAACTCAAATTTACCGTGTGATTGAATTTCTTTTATCTCGGCTGGTTTAATCATGTTGCTGGCCACCCAAACTAAGATTCCACCAATACAAGCCATGGGTACGAGTTCTAAGTATTGCGCTAAATAGAAGGCCAAAATAAGTTTTAATACGGCTTTGAAATAGCCGGCCAGTGGGGTTTTGGCACCCGCTTTAATACTGGTAGCGGTTCGTGCCAATGCGCCTGTGCAAGGGAAACCCTGCACTAAAGGTGTAATGATTTGAACCAGTCCCTGTCCGAAAAACTCTTTATCAGCATTGAATGGGGTTCGGTCATTTTTAGCTAATCGATCGGCCATGGAAGAACACAAAATGCTTTCTACACCCGATACAAAAACAATAGCAGCTACGAAATATATAATATCCACCACTACACCAGTAGACATTTCCGGTAGTATAGGCAATTGAAGTTTGAAAAAATTGTTGGGGATAGAACCATATAAATCTCTTACCAAAATCAAATCTTTGTCAGCTAATAAAGTGGCCGATAGAAGCGTGGCTGTACCCATCGCAATAACAGGCCCTGGAATGTAAATAGATACTTTTAAGAGGTACTTGGCTAAGACAAACGTTAGCACACCAATAAAAATAGACCAGGGATTGACTAAGTTGAGATTACCAAAAGCCACACTCAGATTGTGAAGCAACCCCCCTTTAATATCCTCGTCCTGCCCGAGTGTATCCTGAAAGCTTTCAATTCCTAAAATATCTTCAAAATTGGTTAGCGCAATAGCCACGGCAATACCTACCGTAAATCCAACAATAATGGAATTAGGAACAAGCTTGGCATACTTACCCACACCGAAGATGCCCATGATGACCAGAATAATTCCCGAAATAATGGACACAAGAACCAAAAAGCCATGTGCTGTTTCAAATTGTCCGCCATTGGCCGGACCGTACTTAGAAATTAATGTAGCAATAACGGGTATAAAGGCAGCCGTTGGACCATATACCTGGTATTTAGAACCTCCAAAAGTTCTGCCTACCACGCAAGCCAATGCTCCAGCAATAATACCATGCTCGGGTCTCATACCCATAGCCATAGCAAAACCCATAGCCATTGGTATTGCGGTCATAGCTACTATAAGCCCTGCACTAAAATCTTGATAAACTGTTTTTGCCCAGTTATCTTTTGTTAAATCCTCCCATCTTGAATCAAAGAAAGTAAAGAATAATTTTATTCTGCTTATTGGCGTAGTTGGAAATTTTGAATTCCTCATTTTATATGTCTGCTATTTTATTTGAATTATTTATGTTAGTAGGCTTTGTTGATTTTTTTATGCGATAAAAGTAGTATCCGCATAGTAAGTCACTTGCCCCGTTGATAAGTCGTGCATACCTCCAATAATACCAATCTCACCGTTCTCAATCATATGCTCAAGGATAGTGCTTCTTTCCATGATGGCTTTTACGGTTCTTTTTACATTAATAGCCGCCACATTTTCAACAAAGGCAGAATTTTTAGAAGTCCGATTATCTTTTGTTTCCAATTCGTCATCTACAGCAGGTCTTATTTTGGCAAGCAAGGCAGTTAAATTACCCATTTCGGCATGATCGCAAGCTCCTTTTACTGCACCACACTTGCTGTGTCCTAATACTACAATTATTTTAGAGCCAGCTAATTTGCAGGCAAATTCCATACTACCTAATATATCTTCGTTAACGATATTTCCAGCAATACGTACACTAAAAATATCACCAAGTCCTTGGTCAAAAACGAGTTCTGCAGAAGTTCTGCTGTCTATGCAACTCAAAATTACAGCGAATGGATGTTGTCCATCGGATGTTTCATTGGCTTGTTGCAGGAGGTTACGATTTGCTTTGAGATTATTAACAAACCGCTTGTTTCCTTCCTGTAAAAGTTGTAAAGCCATAGCAGGAGAAATGGCAGCTTGCATTTCTTTAGTGAGTGTTTTCATAGATTTACTTTTTTACGTTACCGATATTATTCCATCGGGGCCTAATATTTGATGATAAGTTTTGGTAAAATTACTAAAAACAAATTTTTTTAACTACAGGTATGATAAGATAAACAGTATTTGATTACATTTTCCGTACCAGTACTTTATCAATCTTCGCGCCATCCAAATCCACCACTTCAAATTCAAAACCCTTCCATGAAATCTTTTCTCCGGTACGGGGTATCCGGTTCATCGTTTGTAAAAC
>CAYTBO010000105.1:3659-8990 GCA_964436055.1 uncultured Ohtaekwangia sp. | reverse complement strand
GCGATCATACTTGCTATCTAAAGATTTGAGCACTGCATCGCGATCCTTTTGTGCAATGGTGGCTATTGGCAGGATAAGTATGATTAAGATTAGAATACGTTTATGACTCATGACAGTTTAGGTTACCGCATCAATCTATTTAAAATGAGGAGAAAACAAAACAAATCTTACAGGGGAAGCTGTGGGTTTACACAGGCAGTCGCGCTTGCGGAATTATAATTTTAATTTCGGTTAAAAGGTCTAGGTGTTATTGCTTAGATAGTAGCTCTATATTTGTTGCGCCAGTTGTAACTTTCCGATTAGGTGTTGGTTAGTTTTCATTCACTATTCATGCACTATCCATACTCCATCTATACCTTTGAAATACCGGAACGGACGGTTTCAAACGGAAAAATAGGTTGATTAAGGAAATGAATCAGATTTCTTTAGAGACTGCTTTATGATTTTGAACAAATCCTCTGATTCGAATGGTTTGGTAACATATCTGATGGTCCCCATAGCAAGCCCACGTTCTACTTGAGATTTTTTCTGCGTATGCAGACAGAAATATCAGCGGTATATGTGAAATTCCATTATCCTCCCTTACTGCTTGCAATACTTCATATCCAATGGAATAAATCAGGAGGAAATGGATACAATGAGTGGGTGCTCTCCGTGGAGACGGTCAATTGTCTATTGGATAAACCAATAGTATCGACACCGGGAACGACATTCAATTATAATTCTGCCGTGGTGCACTTATTAGGTGTTATCCTCGTTGAGGCTTCCGACATGAGTTTACCGGATTTTGCTTCCCAGTACTTGTTTGGCAAAATCGGTATAGAAACGAGTGCATGGGAGAAAGCAGATGAAATCCATGCAAACGGAGGTTCCGGCATCAGATTGAAATCACAAGACATGGCCAAACTTGGGCAATTGATGTTGCAAGGTGGTAAATCAGGTGATGAACAATTTCAACTGGCACTTGCTTTTCCCACTGGGAAGCCCGTCTATTACAGAACAGGAAGCTCTTAACCTTATCCTGAATCGGGTGCCCCCTGTCGTTGGATAACATTGATTAACACCCGCTGGCTATCTGTCTTAGCAAAGATTTGAAATAACCTGTTATGTAAAATTAAGGTTAATACTTCCGTAGTGATTCATCTCTTGCTAAATTGTTTTTTTGCATTTACCTATGGCGGCATCAAAAGTTAATGAGGCATTCGTTAAGGAGTTAAGAAAATCAATTTTAGGAGAAATTCTAGATGATGATTATTCCCTGGGCATGTATGCTACTGATGCCAGTATCTATCAGGTTACACCTATAGTCATTGTCGTTCCCCGTGATGAATCGGATGTAAAGAAAGCCGTTGCCCTTGCCTGCAAATTCAAAGTTTCCATTTTACCTCGTGGTGGTGGCACCAGTCTGGCAGGACAAAGTGTTGGGAAGTCAATGATACTTGACTTCTCCAAGTATATGAATAACGTAATGGAGATCAATCCAACTGAGCGGTGGGTAAGGGTTCAGCCTGGTAAAATCCGAGATGAACTCAACGCAGAATTATCACAATACAATCTTCACTTTGCGCCAGACCCAGCTACCAGCAGCCGTGCCAATGTGGGCGGAATGGTAGGGAATAATTCTTCCGGCATGAAAAGTATTCTCTACGGGAAAACAGTAGACCATGTGATGGAAGCCAGAATTTTATTGGTAGATGGTACCGAACTTCATCTCAAAGAATTGCCGCCTGACGAATATGAGGCAATTGAAAAATCTGCTGGCAGAGCTGGTGAGATTTACTCGAACTTCAACGCCATCGTAAGCAAAAACAAAGATGAAGTAATAGCCAGATTTCCGAAAGTGATGCGAAGGGTAGGGGGTTACAATCTCGATGAGTTCATTCACACAGATCGTTGGAATCTTGCCAAACTAATTACAGGCAGTGAAGGTACTTTGGCCATTACATTGGAACTCAAACTCAAGCTGGAACCATTACCCGATCAAAAGTCTGTGTGTGCACTGCACTTCATTTCATTTCTGGAAGCTATAGGTACAGTCAGTGATATTCTTAAATATAATCCAGCAGCTGTTGAGATTATTGATGAAACTGTAATCAAACTTAGTAGGGATAACCTAACAACAAAGCAATATTGTCATTTCATCCAAGGAGATCCGGGCGCCATTCTTTTGGTTGAGTTTTATGATGATACAAGCGAGAAAGTGCTTGAACGACCCACACAAATGGTGGCGGATCTTCAGGCAAACGGCAAAGGATATGCCTATCCTATCTATGCCCAGGGCAAGGAGTACGATGAAGTATTGCTGGTTAGAAAAAAAGGATTAGGCTTGATGATGGGCATGACTGGAGGTCCTAAACCGCTGGCTTTTATAGAGGATGCGGCTGTACCAATAGAGCACTTGCCTGAATACATCGATTCGGTGGTGAAGGTATGCCAGAAGTATGGGACCTTTCCTGCCATGTATGCCCATGCCAGTGTAGGACTGATCCATGTGAGGCCTATTCTTGATCTGCGTAAGCAAGAAGATATTGAAAAACTGAAAGCAATTGCCAACGAAACTTTTGAACTGGTGGTAAAGTTTGGCGGTTCCTGGAGTGGTGAGCACGGCGATGGCATGGTGCGGAGCCCATTTAACGAGAGGTTTTTTGGCACGAAACTATACAATGCGTTCAGGGAGGTAAAACGCTTGTTCGATCCTGACAACCTCATGAACCCCGGTAAGATTGTGGAAGCTGACCCCATAGATTCAAACCTGAAATATGGCCCTGCCTACCGCGATGAGGAAGTTCACACGCACTTTCATTATGGCAAAGAGGGAGATTTCAAGGAATCGGTGCACATGTGCACGGGTGTGGGTGAGTGCAGAAAAACGTTAGGTGGAACAATGTGTCCCAGCTTCAGGGCTACCCGCGATGAAGAACATTCTACCCGGGGCAGGGCTAACGCCTTGCGTATGGCCATGAGTAATCAATTGGATGATATGGGATTGACCAGCCCGCGATTGCATCAGGCGCTTGATTTATGCCTGTCGTGCAAAGCTTGTAAGTCGGAATGTCCCAGCAATGTAGACATGGCCAAGATGAAGAGCGATGTTCTGCAATTATATTATGATAAACATGGTGCAAAACTTCGCGATAGATTGATACGTGATTCTGCAAAGGCATCAGCGCGCTTGGCAGGGAGTTGGGCTAAAGTAATTAACAGCATACAACGGAGCAGCTTCTTCCGGTTTTCTCTCGATGTTGTTTCAGGCTTTGACAAAAGGCGAACGCTTCCCGACTATGCCTCAGAACCATTCCATAAGTGGTTTGAAAAACATGGTAGCAAGCAGTCGCCACAAGCTAAGAAGGTGGTACTATTTGCCGATACTTACCTCAATTACCATGAACCTAATATTGGTATTTCAGCTTATGAGCTACTTACCGCCTGCGGTTTCGAGGTAATTCTGGCGAATGTTGGATGTTGTCAGCGGCCTAAGATTTCCCACGGCTTTCTCAAACAAGCAAAGAAAGAAGGTCAGAAAACTCTGGATAACCTTAAAATATACTTAAGTAAAGGTTTAGATGTGGTTGTGTGTGAGCCAAGTTGTGCATCTGCACTCAATGATGACCTCCCAGACCTTATAGATGATAAAACCCTCGCCAGCCAACTTAGCGGCCAGGTGATGATGATCGATGTATTCCTAAACAGGGAAATCGAAAATGGAAACCTTAATGCTAAACTCGCCACTACAGGGAACATATCCATTCATGGCCATTGCCATCAGAAGGCATTGTATGGCACCAAGGCCATGAAGAATTCGGTTTCTTCAAATGGTCATGAGATGAGCGAAATACCATCGGGATGCTGTGGAATGGCTGGCTCATTTGGCTATGAAAAGGAGCATTATGAAATATCTGAAAAGATAGGAGAGAGCATACTATTTCCGAAAGTGCGATCATTGAAAGCGGGAACAACCTTAGTTGCCAATGGATTCAGTTGCCGTCATCAGATAGAACATTTCACTGGTGTGAAAGCGAAGCATTGGGTAGAGGTTGTTAGGTTTGAGGTTTAAAGTTTAAGGTTTGAGATTTAAGGTTTGAAGTTTAAAGTTTAGAGTTTAAGGAATTAATTGATGTCTCTTACTACCCTCGCGTTATTTGCCATACTCCCTATACTCACCGCGGGAGTAATGCTGGTTGGTTTTAAGTTGCCTGCGCGCTCGACCATGCCGGTAGCATTTGTGATGACAGCCTTGATCGGATATTTTGTTTGGGGAATTCCCACGATTGATTTGATGGCGAGTAGTATCCAAAGTCTCTTCATCACCTTTGATATTCTGTTTATCATCTTCGCTGCTCTTCTGTTGTTAAATCTGCTCACTCAATCGGGCGCAATGAGTTTAATACGGAATGGCTTCTCGACTATAAGTACAGACAGGCGAATACAGGTGGTCATCATCGTGTGGCTGTTTGGATCCTTCATCGAAGGTGCCTCGGGTTTTGGAACGCCTGCGGCTATTGTCGCACCGCTGCTATTGGCCCTGGGATTTCCGGCACTCACTGCAGTGATGTTGGGCATGATGGTTCAAAGCACCTCTGTGACGTTCGGGGCTGTAGGAACACCAGTTCTTGTCGGTATCAGAGGCGGATTGCAAAGTCCAGAAGTGGAAGCATATCTCGCATCACAAAGCCTGACCATGATGGATTATATCCAACAGGTGACGGTGAGTGTCGCCTATATGCATGCAATTGCCGGAACGATTATGCCCACATTGATGGTATGTATGATGACACGTTATTTTGGTAAAAACAAAAGTTGGTCAGATGGGCTTGAAATATTGCCTTTCACGTTGTTTGGAGGTTTTGCTTTTACTGTTCCTTACTTGCTTACAGGTCTGTTTTTAGGACCAGAATTTCCTTCGCTCTTAGGATCGATGACAGGAATGGTGATCATGGTGTGGGTTGCAAAGCGGGGACTTCTTCAACCGAAGGTTCCGTGGGACTTTGAATCTAAAAGCCGATGGCCGAAAGGGTGGATGGGTAAATTGAATCCGCAAGAGGACCAGACAAAAGCCAATTCACTTTCGCTATTAAGGTCGTGGGCACCTTATATAATGGTAGTGGCTTTGTTGGTAATTACTCGCCTCCCTCAATGGCCATTGAAAGGTTGGTTGTCCAACGCTACCATTGAGTGGAATAGTATTCTGGGTTCATCGATCAACGCATCAAGTTCACCGCTCTATTTGCCTGCCACCGTCATGTTTCTGGTCTGTCTGATTACAATCTACTTTCACCGGATGAAAACTTCACAAGTAGCATCTGCTTTCAAAAGTAGTTTCGGGATGATCTT
>CAYTBO010000105.1:0-3559 GCA_964436055.1 uncultured Ohtaekwangia sp. | reverse complement strand
GGAAATATGGTGGCCATTCACAATGTGGTAGCAGCCTCGGCTACGGTAGGGTTTCTTGGTAATGAAGGAATCGTATTACGAAAAACAATTATCCCCACTTTATATTACCTGATAATAGTTGGCATCATGGGGATGGTTGCCACTGCCTGACAGTTGTTGAGAATATTTCTATCAGTGGTTGTGGTTTATAATTTTTAAATACAAATTTTGGTCAGTGAACCTTAAAATACAAAGTACCTCATGCGATTGATTTATTTGTTCTTTATTTTTTTTGTCTGCTTCGATACTTATTCACAGCTCAACAAGCAACTCCACGAGCAGTATAGTCGGTATGCAGAGCCATCGATAAATACCAGACGTTTCAAGTATGAAGATATCATGAAGGTGATCGAAGGACTTGGTAGCGAATTCAAACTAAAACAGGTGGGCACATCTGTGGAAGGAAGGGCCATTAAGTTAATCAGTTATGGCACCGGACCAATCAATGTACTAATGTGGTCGCAGATGCATGGGGATGAAACAACGGCAACTCGTTCTATACTTGATATCTTTCGATGGCTGGCAGCTGATGACGAATACAATGGAATAAGAAACAAGTTAAGATCAACCATTACCTGGCACTTCATTCCCATGCTTAATCCCGATGGTGCTTCAAAGTTCACACGAAGAAATCATTTCGGAATTGATATCAACCGCGATGCATTGCATCTTCAAACTCAGGAAGGAAGGACACTTAAGCGTGTACGCGACAGCCTGGAGGCAGACTGGGGTTTCAACCTGCACGATCAGGGACGCGGCACTTCTGTAGAAGGAAAAAAACCGGCTACAATTTCATTGCTTGCTCCAGCTTATAATCAAGCAAAGAGTGTGAATGAGAAAAGAGGTGATGCCATGCAACTGGCCCGTCATATGTTTAACCAGATTACAGAATTTATACCCGGCCAGATTGGTATTTACGATGATACCTTTGAACCAAGGGCTTTCGGTGATAACATTCAGAAATGGGGAACGCGTACCATATTGATCGAATCAGGAGGGTATAAGGATGATTGGGAAAAGGAATATATAAGACAGTTGAATTTTATTCTGCTTATCACTGCAGCAGAGAGTATTGCCAATAAATCTTTTGAAAAGGTACCAATAGCAGATTATACAAAAATTCCCCGCAACGGACAGAGTCGTATCCGTGAACTTATTGTTCGTAATATAAATTTTGAAGGTTTGAAACGCGACATCGCCTTTGATCGTGGAGAAACCGATAGTCCGGACTTCAGAAAATATTATTCACGAAGCTCCATTGTTGACATTGGTGATCTGAGCACATCGCATGCTCACTTTGAACTGGATGCCGCAGGTTATACCGTATCGCTTGGGAAGGTTTATGAAAAGAAATTGGAAAACATCAGCGAACTCCTATCACTTGATACTAATAAATTATGGAATGAGGGTTATACTGACTTTGTCGTGAAAGAAGATTTTGATCCATTTGCTCATCATTATAATTTTAACCTTCATACACAATCTATTACACCAGTAACGGAAGTACGGATGGGAGGGAACCCTTCCTTGCTTTTATTGAAGGGTGGGAAGCCGGAGTATGCTATCGTGAATGGACTGCTGTATAAATTGTAAATAGCAAGCAATCAAATGGGAGCCACAAATGTAGTGGCCTATTTTAAGGCACTTCATGAGTGCCCGAAGTTAGTGTGCGATTGTAATGCGTGCAAAGAGCTTTCAGGTCGGTGACAACACCGACCTTTGGCAAGAAATAAGGATGGGAAGGTTACCGAAGTTTGCCCACGGTCGGTGTTGTCACCGACCGTATGGCGAAAGGCTTAGGTATCAGGTAACACCGACCTAAGGAAGAGTTTAAAAAACGATCACTCGCTCCTCAATGACTTCACCGGATTTATCCAGGCTGCCTTCAGTGACTGGAAGCCAACTGTTCCAAAAGTAATGACTAAAGTAATTACCAACGGCAACAGGAAGAACCCTACACCGAGCGACACTTTAAAGGCGTAAGTTCACAATCAATTTTTTATAAAGTATGAGGATGTTTCGCCATTCGGTGAAATATTCAAAACAGGTTATTACAATTGTGTCTCTGCGACTGCCTTGTTTGCAATTATCCTGGACCATTATCATGTACCTTACCAAATCAAGGAATTGCCAAGTCATGTGTATTTGGTTGCATATCCTGGTACTTATAATATCATGTATGAAGCAACTAATCCAAGGGGTTCTATGCCCCAGACGTAAAGCCTAAAGAATCGTACGTAAATGATTTACTGAAGCTTAAGCTAATAACTCAGGAGTATGTAAACGATGTAGGGTACCCCAAAGCTTTTGAGGAGATGTACTATTCCAGGGATAATATTGACCTCATTCAACTTTCCAGTTTTCAATATTACAACGCGGCATTAACTCTCTATCAGGACAAAAAAGTCGAAGAAGCTATACCTTATACTTTAAAGGGATACAAACTTAATCCGTCTACCAAAAACGAATTTCTGAAGATTAGTCTGATTAGTGAGCACCTTCATAAATCGAACCTCAATGGTCCACAAGATATCGTTTATTTATCTGAATTGGGAAATTCATTGAAAGATGAAAGTGTTAGAAATAATATCATTAATACTTTCGAGAGCTACATTTATCCGAAACTTTTTAAGAACTCAAATGACTCCATTTTAATTGCGTCATATAAATATCTTGAGTCCAACTTAAAGGACTCATTGTTACGAAAAGAAATCACCCAACGGTATAATATCGGGTTTACAGAATGGTATAAGATCAAAGGTAAATATGATGAATCATTGAGATACGCAAAGCAAGCGTACCAATTTAATCCAAATGATGCCGTAATTCAGGAGCACATAACCGCAGTGATTCTTAAACGAACCGCGTCTACAATCGGTAGTGTAGATAATCTGACTAAGCTCACGGAATATCTTAATGAATATCCATTTTTAGAGGATAATCCATTTTTCAGGTCATTATTCGCTTCTAATTATGCCTATCTCGCATATAAAAATTTTGAAACAGATAATGAAAGTGAGGGTTATGGGTACTTAGCAAAGCTTGAAGATGTAATTGAGAAACTAGGTGAAGAGTTGGCCATGCCTGAGGGTACAGTCGCTTTAGTATTTGCTGAGGCAGGGGCTCATCATTATCGTAAAAAAGAATATAAGAAGGCAAAAGAAATTATGTTGAAAGGATTTAAATACGCTCCCAATGATGAGGAATTGAAGGCGAGGATAGAGATAGTGGAAAAGGAACTGAATTAACATGCCCACTTCTGACTCGAGCAAAGTATTCCTCTGGTTCGTGAGGACACGAACCTTGGCGTAACTTTGTACTCAGCGCGCTGCTCCCTTTAGGGACAAGGGTGCGCGATGGAAAATAAGTGTGGAGGGATGAGGGATTTTAATCTTAATTGATAGCGCATCGTCCTCTACAAGAGACGATGCTTGGCATAGAATGCGCTAATCGATAACCTTGGCTTATATAAGCTACACCAAACTATATTTTGAAACTGAAGTGGGCTGGAAGGCAAAAT
>CAYTBO010000104.1:0-9073 GCA_964436055.1 uncultured Ohtaekwangia sp. | reverse complement strand
GATTGTATTTACGAATGCTTAGAATATCTGAATTTTTGAGGTAGATCAGGTGGCGGGAAGTCTTCGTTTGTGTAAACTCAAGAATCTTTTCAAGATCGCTGATGCACATCTCGCCATTATTCATGATCAGATTGAGTATCCTAAGCCGGGATGTATCCGAACACGAAAGGAAAATCTGAGCTCCCAGGTCAAGATTAAAATGTTTTAGCCTCATACCGCTGGTGGAATTTTTTCGGTTGAAGAAGAGTTTAAATGGTGGTTCAAGTTAATACAAAAACATCAATGTAAATGCTTCGTTATTAGATTAGGCGGGATTCTTTGCAATTCCTATCTTTGAAATAATCTGGTGCTATGAAATGAGCATAAAGATGCTATACCCAACGGTATGTTAATTAGTATGCGAATTCCATGTGACTTTTAAAAACTAGCTATTAACACATGAATGGGAGTAATAAAACTTGGTTCATCATTTTTCTTGGACTGATTCTGTGCGGGTTAGGTATTGATACCTATGCGCAAAGCAAAAAGCGGGTTATTCAGTTGTCTGGCGTTATTTTAAGCGAAGATAGTGTTTCCGGATTGCCTGGTGTTCATATTTATGTACCTAAAGCTGGGCGAGGAACTACTTCTAATCGGGCTGGGTATTTTTCGATGCCTGTATTGGAAGGCGATAGTGTTGTAATTAGCTCTATCGGATATAACAGAAGGCATTATATTGTGCCCCCTTCACCTACGGTATATTTAACGATCATCGTAGAAATGGTGCCGGATGTTACCTATCTGAAGGAAATTGAGATCATGCCATTCCCAACAGAAGAAGTTTTCAAGGAGGCCGTACTCGCTCTCAATATTCCCATGGATAATGGCGTGGATCCGCGTGCCATGAATGCGGAATTATTGGCCTTGATGTTAAAAACCACTCCGATGGATGGAAATGCCAACTACCGCTACTACATGGATCAATATCAAGGGTCAGTAAGCGATCAATTTCAGCCCCGTGTAAATCCATTCCTCAATCCTTTCAATTGGGCGAGGTTTTTCAGGGACTTGAAACAGAAGAAATAACTTACAAGTCTGCTTTTAAAGCCAGGTATACACCATTGGTCCATCCGAATCCATCCTGATTGGGATATTCACCTCCCCCACCGGCATCGCCACTACCGACAACATTGTACTTCTCCATCATTTTTCCAGTATCCCGATATACCTTATCATTGGTTTGAATCCAGGATGATCTTATTTTATCAGCGAGTTCCTGATAGCCATAATTTTTGCAGCCTATGTAACTGATCCACTGTAGTGGAGCCCACCCATTCGGCGCGTCCCATTGTTGTCCGGTTTGAAAAAGTGTCGTAGTTAGTCCTCCGGGCTTTAAAAAATCAGTGGCTAATCGCTCACAGACTTTGGCGGCTTGTTGTGGCGTAGCTAGCTGAAAGAAAAGAGGAAACATTCCGGCCAGGGTCAGCTGTTGCTTATTTTTTTGTGAAATGAAATCATAATCGCAATAAAAACCTGCTTGTTCATTCCAGCAGAATTTATTGATTGCTATTTTTCTTTTGTCGGCAAATCCCTGATATAATTTTGCTTCTTCTTCTCTACCTGATTTAAAGTATAGCGTAGACAGCAAATTCTCCATGTACCAAAGCAGGCAGTTGAGATCTACCGGAATGATATCCGTGGTGTGAATGGTACTGAATGAATTCGTCTCTTTAAACCAACGACTGCTAAAATCCCATCCGGATTCTGCTGCGGCCCGGATATGCCTGAATATCTCCTGTGAATTAGTTTCTGAATGATGTGCGAGCTCAATATCTTCTTTATAAGCTTCTGGCCGTGGAGTATTATTTGCATCCCAGTATCGGTTAAGGATTTCATTATCAGAAATCATTACCACCCGATCAACCGCTCTGTTGGTGGACGATAAGGATGAAACACCTTTCATCCAAAACTGGTACTCACTTTCAAGGGAAGTCACATATTTTGTCAGAATCTGTTCTCCTTTGCAATCTGCTAGCACGCTTACCATAAGTGCAAAGAATGGAGGTTGGGATCGGCCAAGATAATAGGTTCGGTTGCCGTTGGGAATGTATCCTACTTTGTTAATCAAGTAGGCGAAGTTGTCAATCATATGTTGAATGAGATTCACATGACCGCTTACTTTTAATCCCAACATGGTAAAATAAGAATCCCAATAATAGATTTCACCAAATCGTCCGCCGGGAACGATATACGAGTGAGGTAGTGATAGCAATGATCCTGTTTCTTCAGGGGCAGGTTCACGGGTAAGCAGCGGCCAAAGTCCCGCAATATGATCGCTGGTTGATTTATTTTGATCACTTACAAAATCGCTTTCTTTTGCGACAGGCAAGTTAAAATTGTCAAGTATGAATTTTTCCAGATTAAATCCTTTGGATTCTTTTTTAGCCAGGAATTCTTTTTGGATTGCTGTGATATTTCGTTTGGGCACACAATCTGGAAATGTTTTGCTATCCGGAAAGACAGGCGTTAGCTGTACCACATCGAATAGTTCACCGGCTTCATGAATTTCCATCCAACTTACTTTTGTAGATTAATGACCTGTGGTTGTATTAAACTCAACGTTAGCCTCCGTTTTCTTTTGAATGTGATTAAATATAAATAGAGTCACGATTAAAATGCCAATAGGTACAAGTGAAAAGTAGAAGGCCGTTTCGCCTCCGAACGATTCAAAAATATTTCCTGTGATGATTGAACCCGTTGTTCCTCCCAGCGCTGAAAATATTACAATCAATCCGGACATTGGGCCATGTTGAGCTTTGGGTAGCGTACTGAGAATTACTGAATTGATAGCAGGGTAGATAGGAGCCAGGAATAAACCGATAAACGGAAAAACGAAAGCGCCAAGCGGAGCAGTGCTCCATCCCGTTACAGGCCCATGTTGGACTTTTGCCAATGGAATGGCAACCAATATCAATATACTGGCAGCCAATAGGCAAATTACGAGCACATTGAACCAATGGATTTTTCTAAGCACAACACCCGCGGTAAACCTGCCGATAGCTGTGGAGGCGGCCAATATGCTTGCCATTTGAATGCTCAGCGTGGTGGGTAAGTCTAGCACTTTGCTGTTGAACGTGGGAAGCCAGCTCATAATGCTTTGCTCAATCAAAACATAAATGAATGCGCTGATTACAAAAATCAATACGAGTGGCTTGATTGCCAATCTCATCATTTCAAGAAACTCCAGCAGGAATGGCTTCGGCTCTGACTTAATTACGGTGGATTCATCTAACGTGGTACTCAATAAAAGTAAAATAGCAACCAGGGAGATTCCACCCAACAGATAATACACATTAAACCATTCGGTAGATTGCGGATTGTCGTCACTAACAAAACTGCTGAAAATGAAATACCCGGTAAGAATTCCAACCATAAAAAAAGACTCGATAAAATTCATGAAACTGGCGTGATCCTTCTTATTGTCGGTTACGATACCAATGGTCGCATAAACCGATACTTTGATTAACGCGAAACTGGTTCCGATGGCGGCAAACAGAAATTTAGTCATCACGAAGCTGTTCCATGTTGGCATCAGAAAACAAACCAGGGTAATGAGTCCCAATGCAATCAACATTGTTTTTTTGTATCCAATCCGGATGATATAAGAAGCAATAAGGAATGACACGATCGCGATGCTCAAATCTTTGAAGGCTTCCAGTACGCTGGCTGCAGATTCCGACACACCATAATTACTTTGGACTTGCAGGATAACTGTACCTACGCTGTTGAGCAGGATAGCAAAAACAAAATAGTTAAGAAAAAGGGAGAGCTTAATTTTCCAATTTTGCATGGATGATGAATTAAGATTAAGAAGGTGTATTCAAAATAACATACTGGTAAAGCTATCATTTTTTAGTTTTTTATCAATCATAGATTGCCCAATGTCACTATGGGCCTGATTTTAGGTGGTTCATTCATTTTTTAAAGTAGTCGCATTCGGTATGCTGCCGTTTACGTGCTATTTTCGTGAAAATTTAGTTTAGCTATGATCACTCAGCCTCCCAGCGCATTAATCAACAAAGACTTGTTGGATAGCCTTTTAAAAGAAGGTACCCTCAAAAAGCTTAAGCCCAATACAGTAATCATTGATGAGAATGATTACATCCGGCATGTTCCTATCGTCTTAAGTGGAACCATTAAAGTCATGAAGTTGGATGACGAAGGAGGGGAAATTTTGCTGTATTATATCAAGCCTGGGGAGAGTTGTGTGATGTCATTTCTTGGCGCCATTTGTAATGGCACCAGTAAAATAAAAGCCATTGTGGAAGAAGAGTCAGAAGTACTGATTCTCCCGGTACACAAAGCCACCGAATTAATTCGAAGTAATCCGGCATGGCTTGAATTCATCTTTCAACTTTATAATGCACGATTTGAAGAACTACTCGAAGTAATCAATGCTGTCGTTTTTCAGAACATGGATGATCGGTTGTGGGAGTTGTTGAGTAAAAAATCCAAAGTATTGAATGTTACTGAAATCATCACTACGCATCAGCAGTTGGCCGATGAACTAGGGACAGCTAGAGAAGTTGTTTCCAGGCTTCTGAAACAGTTGGAGAAAAAAAATAAGATCATACTCGCTCGGAATAAAATTAAAATCATTTCACCTGTGTGACTTAGGTTACTAATTTCCAGCATGGCCTGCGGTACTTTTGCGGCTCATTTAAGATCATCTAAGTTTTTTTAAGCATGTTGGAAATTCTCGGATATGTTGCTTCAATATTTATGGGACTGTCATTGGGTCTCATCGGTGGTGGCGGCTCTATTCTTACGGTACCCATCTTGGTTTATCTTTTTGATGTGGATCCGGTTGTGTCAACAGCGTATTCTTTATTCGTTGTAGGCTTAACCAGTCTGGTTGGTTCCTTTAGTCACCTTAAGAAAGGTAATGTGCATCTGAAGACCGCCATTATTTTTGGGATTCCATCGATAATCTCCGTTTACGCTGTTCGCAAATTTGTTGTTCCGATAATTCCTGATCCGTTTTTCTCACTTGGATCTTTTGTTTTCAGCAAAGCGCTATTTATTATGGTACTCTTTGCCGTGCTGATGGTGATAGCTTCCGTTTTTATGATACGCAAGCCTAAAAGTATTATCGCAGAACCTGAATCTGTAAAATTTAATTATCTATTGATATTAGGCGAGGGTCTGTTGGTAGGAGGTATTACGGGTCTCGTAGGTGCAGGCGGAGGATTCCTGATCATACCAGCGCTTGTACTCCTGGCTGGCTTGCCCATGAAGCAGGCTGTGGGTACTTCCCTTCTGATCATTGCGATGAAATCATTAATCGGATTTACCGGTGATATAGGTTCAGACCTTTTAATCGACTACCAATTCATGCTTTTGTTTTCACTTTTTGCCATGGTTGGAATTATTGGAGGAAGTTATCTGACAAAATTTATCCCCAATGAGAAACTGAAACCCGGTTTTGGATGGTTTGTATTGGTCATGGGCCTTTATATTTTGGGAAAGGAGCTGCTTTCTTAGGCGGCTTGAAATTTCTCAGGGTAAATTAGCTGAACTTTGCTTTGTGACTATTGTTACGAAATGATAAAAGTCATCTTTTTAATTTTGCATTTTAGAATAAAAACGAATTCAAGTTTATGATAGAATTATTGAAGCAACCCTGGTCCTGGTATGTGGCCGGCACCCTAATCGGACTTACGGTACCTACACTTCTTTTATTGGGGAATAAACACTTTGGCATTTCAAGTTCACTCAGACACATATGTGCTGCTTGTTTACCTTCTAATATTTCATTCTTTAAATATGATTGGAAGAAGGAAGTCTGGAATTTATTCTTTGTTGGAGGTGTATTGCTTGGTGGTTTTGTGGTTACTCAATTCTTAAGTAATCCCAATCCCATTGAGGTAGCTTCGGCAACCCAGGCTGCATTAACTGATTTGAACATTCAGGTCGACAGCAACCTGATGCCTGCATCCATTTTTAGTTTTCAAAATTTATTCAGTTTAAAGGGATTTGTATTCTTTGTGCTGGGTGGATTTCTGGTTGGATTTGGAACACGGTATGCGGGTGGTTGTACCTCAGGTCATTCCATCATGGGTTTGTCCAACCTTCAGTGGCCATCACTTGTTGCAACCTGCTGCTTTATGGCAGGTGGCTTCATCATGGTCCATCTTATTTTTCCATGGATCATGTCAAACATTTAGAAATTATTTTTTCCAATTATCATGAAAACTTCTGATCAATTAATCGACAACCCTGTTCAGTTTGTGGAGCATCCCATTGAATGTGAAGCGCCCAATGATCAAGTGGCCAATGAAGCGGTAGGTTCAAATATTAAGTATTTGATTGTGGGAATTGTGTTTGGTATCGTGTTTGTCAAAGCTGAAATTATTTCATGGTATCGAATACAAGAGATGTTTCGACTGCATTCATTTCATATGTACGGCGTTATCGGTACGGCTGTTGTAGTTGGAATGATCTCTGTGTGGGTGATCAAACGATTTAAGATCAAAACGATCCAGGGTGAAACGGTGGTGTTTCACAAAAAGGATTTTCATTGGGGCAATGTTATTGGCGCTTCTATGTTTGGCCTGGGATGGGCCATCACCGGTGCCTGTCCTGGACCCTTGTTTGCCCAAATAGGAAGTGGCTTTGCTGTTGTCATTGTTACTTTGATCAGCGCAATCGCTGGCACGTGGGTTTATGGATTAGTACGCGAGAAGTTGCCACACTAGGTCTGGATAGTGGCTCACCAACTGGTGATATTTTTTGCATTTTTAGACAGAGAAAGTGCAATATTCACCTCTGTGACCAGGGTCACTGAATACATAAATTATTATTCGGATCTTTGTGCTCAAGATTCCGAGATAGGAATCAAAACTGAAAGTGAACAGTAATTAAACCAAGCGCATCATATGTATTTTCAACACGTATATGACAAATCACTGGCTCAGGCCAGTTACTTTATCGGATGTCAGAAGGAAGGGGTAGCCATTGTAATTGATCCCAAGCGGGATGTGGATACTTATCTGGAGATAGCCAAGCAAAACAATATGAAAATCACTCATGTGGCTGAAACACACATCCATGCTGATTTTCTTTCAGGTTCACGTGAGTTAGCCTCACTGACCAGTGCGAAAATGTACCTGAGTGATGAAGGTGGTGAAGGTTGGTTGTATGAATTTCCTCATGTTGGGTTGAAAGACGGCAGTGTGTTCCATGTGGGCAATTTGAAGTTTGAAGTATATCACACGCCCGGTCATACGCCTGAAAGCATTAGTTTCTTGTTAACGGATGTCCCTGCAAGTGATAAGCCTGTAATGTTTTTTACGGGAGATTTTGTGTTTGTGGGTGATGTCGGTCGCCCCGATTTATTGGAAGAAGCTGCCGGCTTCAAGGGAACAAAAGTAGCGGGAGCTAAGGAGATGTATAAATCCATCGGGAAATTCCGTGACCTACCAGATTACATTCAGGTATGGCCCGGTCATGGTGCCGGATCAGCCTGTGGCAAGGCATTAGGTGCTGTGCCCAGCACAACCGTCGGTTACGAGAAGGTTCGAAATTGGGCATTGCAATATGACAACAATGAATCTGGCTTTGTAAAATACTTACTGGAAGATCAACCGGAGCCACCACGGTATTTTGCCATGATGAAGAAACTCAACAAGGTGGATCGAAAGTTGATTACCGATGTACCGAAGTTAAAAAAACTTAGCGCAGACGAATTTAAGTCGGCTATGGCAAAAGGGATTAAGGTAATCGATACGCGGCACAAAACTGATTTTGCTGCGGGCTTCATACCCGGCACGATCAATATTCAAGGCAACAATGCATTTGCAACCTGGATGGGTTGGTTTATTTCTTATGATGAACCGTTTATCCTTATTGCTCCGGAAGAAAAACACGATGATTTGGTGCGTAAGTTAATGCGCATAGGTATGGATAACGTTTACGGTTTTATCCCGGATGTAAGCGTATGGAAGGAATCAGGTAATGAACTTCAAAAAGCCAATGTAATTTCTTTGGACGAGTTCAAAAATATATTGTTGACCAATCATACCCAGGTTGTGGATATGCGTGGGGTGGCGGAATATAAGGCAAGTCACATCAATGGTGCTGAGAATGTGTTTGTGGGGACATTGGAGGAAAATATGAAGAAAATAAAAAAGGAGGAGCCCGTGGTTATTCACTGCCAATCTGGAGACAGAACGGCTATCGGATATTCCCTGCTGGTAAAACATGGGTTTAAGAATGTCAAAAATTTTGCTGGTGGAATGAATGAATGGGTAAACGCAGGTAATCCTGTGATTACAGAAAATTAAATCAAATCAATTATATGTTTAACTTATTTTCAAGAACAAAATCGTACGAAGATCTGGGCGGGTCGGCATTTAAGAATAAATTTAAAGAATCAAAGGGTGTGTTGGTAGATGTGCGTACACCGGGAGAATTTCAATCAGGCAGCATTAAGGGAGCGCGCAATATTGACTTTATGTCGGCTGGTTTTACGGAGAAATTCACACAGTTGGACAAGGACAAGGAATACTTTTTATTCTGCCGGAGTGGAGCCAGAAGTGGTCAGGCGTGTAGTATGTTATCAAAGGAGGGTTACAAGGTATATAATCTGGCTGGTGGAGTAGGCGCATGGCCAAATTGACACTTTAGTTTTCCTGACAATTTTAAAGAGAGACGGCTTATGGCCGTCTTTTTTTACCTATTTGATGAAAGATTAGTAATATTGCACCTCAATTTTTCGGGAACAAGTGGTCACCATATTTTCTGACCAATGATTTCGGGGTGTAGCGCAGCCCGGTTAGCGCACCACGTTAGGGACGTGGGGGTCGGAAGTTCGAATCTTCTCACCCCGACAGATCAAAGCCCGCCAGCCGTTTCGGCTGCGGGCATTTTTGTTTCGAGCCGGACCAAGTCGCTGAGCCGACCATCACTTCAAAAGGAATTGCAGTACGACTTGAGTGAGGCGAGAAACAAAAATGACACAAATGAACGAAGTGAGTTCGGGCTTTGATCTGTAACCCCCCCCCCAAAAAAAAAGATCAGCGTAGCTAATCTT
>CAYTBO010000103.1:0-9311 GCA_964436055.1 uncultured Ohtaekwangia sp. | reverse complement strand
GAAAAACAAGGACAAAGGAATCGTTCATCGCTCACCCCCTATATCACAAACGGGGGAGAAACGGTTGCTGCTACGATTGGATTTTTAACACCAACTAAAAAGCTATGCTTGAAGCAAAACAACTGGACAAACTGAATGATGTTGGAGCAACTCACAAAGGAGTCTGCTTTAATGTAAAGCCGGGTGAGATATTTAGTCTGATGGGTGCCATGGTAAAATTTATAGGGAACCCATCAATTTGATGGTTTTGCGATGAGACAGCTTCGATGGCTACTATCTGAATCACTATGAAAAGTATTTCCTGGATCATTATTCTTATTTGCTTTACAGTTCCAACGAATTCTATCGCCCAAGATACATTCGATCCACCACCCATTCCACAAGAGGTGCGTGCCACTAAAACGATGGAAAAAATTATCATTGATGGTAATCTAAATGAAGCAATCTGGAAGGCAACTGAACCGATTACTGATTTAATACAATATGAACCAAAACAAGGAGAAGCTGCTTCATTACGCACGGAAATCAGAATTCTGTATGACGAAAATTACCTTTATTTCTCCGGAGTCTGTTACGATAGCTTAGGTAAGAAGGGAGTGCGTGTACCGAACATGCAGCGTGACTTCGATTACTTTCAAAATGATCTTTTAGGCATCGCCATAGATGGCTTGTTGGACAAACGCAATGCGGTAGCTTTTCAAACCAACCCTTATGGTGCGCAGCGCGAAATTCTCGTAACCGATGGGAATAACTTCAATCGTGAATGGATTTCACTCTGGAACGTAAAAACAACGATGCACGACTGGGGATGGACGGCTGAGTTTGCTATTCCCTGGAAGTCGATCAGGTATAAACCTGAAGGCGATAAACTGGGGATTATTTTTGTGCGATCCATGCGTAGACTAAACGAATATGCCACGTTTCCGGCTATACCACGCGCGTTTTACCCTTATCAAATGGCGTATGAAGCTGTCCTTACCGGTTTGGAACTTCCTGCTAACAACGGAGTGAACATTCAACTCAATCCCTACATTCTAGGAAGTGCGGCCACCGAGAAGAAGGAAGGTAACATCACTAATGAAAACTCTATAAAGGCTGGAGGCGAGCTAAAGTGGGCAGTGGGTACAAACTCAGTACTTGATTTCACATACAATACTGATTTTGCACAAGTAGATGTTGATAGACAAGTAGTGAATCTTGGCAGGTTTTCTATTTTATTCCCCGAACGAAGACAATTCTTTTTAGAGGGAAATGAAATTTACACCATGCAGGCATGGGATGGGCTGCAGCCTTTCTTCAGTCGCAGAATTGGTTTGGATGAAGCAGGTAATCCAATTCCTATAGAGGTTGGCGCCCGATTTACGAATCGTGATAGTAAACGCAACATAGGAGCACTCGCCATTCGCCAACAGGCACAAGGATTTACGCCAGCCGCGAACTTTGGTGTAGCTCGATACTCGCATAATATTTCTTCAAGTGGATCACGCATTGGCGGGATGACAACACTACGCTATGATGAAGCCGATACAGCCGGGCGTACAAACACGAATTCAACCATTACGATTGATGGATTATACAGGCCCAATCAAAAATTTAATGCGTTTTGGATGTTGAGCGGATCAAACAATTCCGGGTTAACTAACAACGCAGGTTGGTCGGGCGGGGTGTGGGCATATTATTCCACGAACGATATTTATATCGGGCATGTACAAGCCATCATCTCCGATAAGTACGATCCGCGTTCTGGTTTTGTTGATGCTACCAATTATGTTTTAACGAGCCCAGCTGTTACCTGGAAGTTGCGCCCATCGTGGCTTCCTACAAAATGGTTACGTCAATATTCTCCGGGCATTACTACATACTTTTATAACTATTACGATGATCTTACTTTTCGGGAGGGATTTGTATCCTATCGCCCGTTGAGCTTGGATTTTCAAAATGGCGGGAGTTTTTCTTACAGCTTTATTACCAATTGGCAAAATCTCATTGATCCATTTTCTCCCGTGGGTATTGAAATTGCTGCGGGACGCTATGCCTACAATACCCATTCATTTTCATTTGGCACAGACAATTCAAAAAAACTATTCTTCTCGGCAGAATTTAATGCAGGTGGATATTTTGATGGTACGCTTCAATCATTCTCTGCCAGTACCCGTATTGTTCCAGACCCGCACGTAGCATTAACACTGAGTTACAGTAGAAATGAGATCAGTGGACTTGGGATATCATCAGCCGCTGTAACTACCGACCTGGCTACGGCTGAAATCCGACTCGCATTAAATCCACGCGTGCAGTGGAATACGTTTTATCAATACAACTCTGCAGTCAATCGCTCTACATTCAACACTCGCTTGCAATGGGAGTACAAACCTTTGTCATTCATCTTTTTGGTACTGAACGACAACCGGCAGGATTTTACAAATAATGAAACACAACTAACAAGTCGTGTAACCAGTCAGCAAGGGGTATTTAAGATTACTTATTTAAAACAGTTTTAAGAGATGACTTGTAAAAATAGTAATAGATGATTGTTGAACAGGCTTAAAAAAATCAATATGATAAGAAATGTTTTATTTATTGGGTGTATAAGTTTATTGCTTGATTGTTCAAATAAGGATAAGGAGCAAGCAATCAACAAGCCAAATGGAAATATTGTATCTGATATTGATATTGAATATGCACAACATTTCAATGTAACTACGTTCGATAATTTTAAAGTCGTAAAAACCCATGCCACCATCAGACGTTGGGGAAGCGATGATGCACAGCAACTGGATGATATGATGGTGCTATACCAACGCGGCACCGAGCCGCCGGCATTGGAAGGTGAACTACAGAATGCCGCTCTTATTCAGGTGCCGGTAACACGGATAGCAACCAATCTCGAAAGCACCGAACGGTTTCTTGAAGAGTTCGGAGCACATAAAAATATTACAGCTGTTGGTGGATTGATCTCATACAACGACTCAATACGAAATGCTGTCTTGCAAGGTAAGATCGGACAGATCGGATACAGTTGGCACCAACCACCCAACCAGGAAGTGTTGCTGGAGCGAAGGACAGATCTGTTTCTCATGTCTATTTCCAATCTGGATTTCAAAGATGCACTCACTAAATGTCGTCAGTTAGGAATACCCACCGCTACTGTTTTTGATTGGGCGGAGAGTAACTATCTGGCGCAAGCCGAATGGATAAAATATTTTGCACTATTCTTTAACGAGGAGCAGAAGGCCGAAGAAATTTTTAATAATATCGTTGCGCGTGTCAATGCCATTAAAGAAAAAGTAAATACACTACGGGAGAAGCCGACTGTGATGTGGGGTTACTATACGGGCAAAGGTCGTTGGCTGGTTCATCACAACAGCGCAGAGGCCCAGTTGCTGAAAGACGCGGGCCTAAATAACATTTTTTATGATTCATCCCGTGCCGTCCGCAATGAAGGCGAACCGCTCTCTACAGAACAACTACTGGCAAAAGCAAAGGACGTGAGTCATTGGATTATTGGAGACATTCATTCGGCTGAATTACCGGGTGAGAATATTATGTCATCATTTAGTGCGTGGCAGTCGGGAAGTTTATATCACAACATGAAACGATCGAAGCCAGAAGCCAATGCGTTCGATTGGTATGGCATGGAACCTGTGCGTCCCGACTATGTGCTGGCCGATCTGGTGAAGTTACTCCAGCCTGATGTTGTGCTCGATCATGAACTGGTGTTCATGGATAGGTTTGATAAACGTTTCAAGTTTCCCATTGAAGAAGGTGAATTCTGATATGATCGATAGAATTTTTTTTGCGGGAATCATCATCGCCCTGAGCAGCTGCGTAGGGCAAACTACTTCTAATGATGAGGGTCAGAAACGTTTCAACTCTGTACCAGGTGATTTGTTTGAACACAAATCAGAAGTAACGTATGCTAAAAACTTTTCTGTGAGTTACCATGGTCACTACAAGCTAGTGAAAGCCAGTGCTACTTTGGGCGAATGGGGTACGCCCGGTAGCGAGACAGAAGACGTGACCGATGTGATGGTGCTCGTTCAACGAGGCTATGAACCACCACCATTGACTGGCGAACTTGCGAATGCCCGGGTAATCAAGATTCCAGCTGACGAACGTATTGCTACCAATGCATCCAATCAAGAGCTATGGCTGGAGATGCTTGGGCTAACAAACCAGCAGGTAGCGATTGGGGGAACCAAAACGTATAACGATAGTCTACGAAATTTGGTTGAACTTGGTAAGATTGGCCAGGTAGGATATAGTTGGGCCGCTCCGCCCAATATGGAAGTACTGCTTCATCACAAACCTGATATTTTTCTCATGGTTATCTCGCGCGTGGGATTTAATCATTCGCTTAACAAAATCCGCTCTTTAGGTATACAGGCTGCTCCAGTTTTTGATTGGGCAGAGCATGATTATCTGGCTACTGCTGAATGGATAAAGTATTGCGCATTATTTTTTAATAAAGAGAGAGAAGCTAACCGTTGGTTCGATGAAATAGTATCGAATGTCGAAGTAATTAAAAATAGAGTTACTCAGTTGGAAAAACCTGCTGTCTTATGGGCGCATTATGTGGATAAGGGATTCTGGCTTTCGCAAAGCAACAATGCACAGGCGCGGTTACTCAAAGATGCTGGTGTACGAAATATTACAGAAGATTTTTCGAAGCCATTCAGTCCTGTAGGCGAGGCCTTCACCAACGAGCAACTTCTTGTTATTGGTCAGCAGGCCGACCATTGGATTATTGGCAATGGTGTACGAACGCTATTACCCGATAGGAGATACCTGGATGGATTTTCTGCCTGGCGCAACGGAAATCTTTACCATCATTACAAAAGAAGCAAACCCGAGTACGATGCCTACGATTGGTTTAATCTATGGCCGGTAAGACCTGATATAGCATTGGCAGATTTGGTAAAGCTTTTTCATCCTACTTCGATGAAAGATCATGAAAGTGTTTTTTTTGATTCATATACTAAAAACAGCCCATGAAAATCTACCCATTAGTAATTACCATTTTAACCATATGGCATTTGCAAAGTTGTAGGCCCACTGTTCGTGAAAATGAGAAGCATATAGAAATATATTCAACAGATGAGGACTTGTTTCCGGATAAGGTAGTGACCAAATACGCTAAAAACTTTTCGGTATCCTATCATGGAAACTATAAGGTGGTTAACATTCAATTTGAAAGCGAACAGCGCAAAATTGCTTTTAAGCAAAAGCTGGTGCTGGTGCAACGAGGCACATCACCTCCTGCTTCCTCCAAACTTAGTGATACCTGGGTCATTGAAATACCAGCCAAGACGGTAGCCGCCAACGATGATGGTGAAGTGATGCGTTTGCATAGCCTGGGTTTAACCGATAAAATGATTGCGATGGGTGGTGGTGATATTTACGATTCCGCCCTGCGCAAGCGATGGGAGAATAATGAAATTGCATCAATCGGGTACAGCATAACGCACGCTCCTGCACCGGAAGTAATGCTAGATTTGAATCCGGATGCAGCATTGCTCTATTCATTTGATAGTGATCGCCTTACTGCTGTACATAAATTTCGTGAATTAGGCGTTAATGCCATACCTACTTTTGCGTGGGCAGAAGAATCCTATTTGGGTAAAGCTGAGTGGATAAAGTTCACCTCTTTGTTCTTTAATGAAGAAGCAAGGGCCAATTCATTTTTTAATTCGGTAGAGGAGAAGTGCTTAGAACTTACTTCACTGGTAAAATCAATCACCGTTAATGTAAAGGCTTGTTGGTTGTATTATCCTTCCGCTGAATCAGATTGGAGTGCGAATCGCAATGGTTTTATTGCATCCTATCTCATAGATGCCGGAGCTATAAATGTATTGCAGAATAATGGCCCTACACATGCTGTGGGTGTAACCAATGAATTGTTAATTGCTCATGCAAAAGACGCTGACTTCTGGATCATTAATGATACCTCGGATGAGGAGTGGCCACCTGTAAGTTACCTTAACACATTTAAAGCCTATCGCTCAGAGAACATTTATCATTATAATAAGCGCACGCGCTATGAACACAACGCATATGATTGGTACGAGACAGCCGAAGTGCGACCTGACTTTGTACTAAAAGATCTAGTTTCCATTTTCTATCCGGAGATATTGCCCGATCACAAACTCTTTTTTTTTGAAAAAGTAGAATTGAGTAAGAAATGAAAAGTTTTAAAACCATCGTACTAATCGCATTAGTAGCTGCCTGCACTTCCGGTATACAAACCGAACAGAAAGGCTCAGCGTTGGCAAGTACAGAAGATTATTTTGAAAACAAGATTGTGGTCGAGTTGGCTCAACATTTCATGGTATCCTATCATGGAAATTACAAGGTGGTGAAGTTAACCGGAGAATTTGCTAGAAATAGCGATAAAGAAGTAAGGCAGGATAAATTGGTTTTGGTGCAAAACGGAACACCAGCCCCGCAGCTAGTCAATGATCTGGCCGATGCGCATGTAATTTCTATACCGGTAGAAAGTGTGGCTGTAAATGTACAGCACAGTGAAAGTTTTCTGCGTGAACTTGATTTGGTTGAACGACTTGTAGCGGTGGGTGGTGTAGTTTCTTATGATGACAGGGTAAGGCAGATGGCCATTGAAGGTAAACTTGGTCAGGTGGGCTATAGCTGGCATAGCCCGCCCAATGCAGAGGTATTATTGGCTCGCAATCCGGATTTGTTCCTGATGACGTATGCCGATTTAAATCATACTATCGCTCTTGATAAGTGCAGGGAACTAGGTATTCCAACAGCTCCGGTATTTGATTGGGCAGAAGATAACTATCTCGCCCGTGCTGAATGGATCAAGTTCTATTCCTTATTCTTTAATGCAGAACTCAAAGCAAATCAGGTTTTTGAAGAAATAAAGAGCACCATTGCTGATTTGAAGAACCGCATCAGAGAGCATAATATATCAGAATCAATCATGTGGGCATTCTATGTAGACAAAGGTCGGTGGGTTGTGCGACTAACAACCGATGAGGTTTTATTTTCAACGGAGGTTGGCATGCGGTATCCTCTTGCCGATAAACTACTTCCGAATCAGTTGGGTACACAGACTGTGTCAACCGAGGAATTAATAGAAAAAGCCAGCGACATTGATCATTGGTTCATTGGTGATATTCATTCATCAAAACTTCCTCCTGAATATATTATGAAATCTTTTAAGTCGTGGAGAACCGGAAAGTTGTATCATAATATGAAGCGCGGCAAGCCGGAAGTAAATGCCTCTGATTGGTACGCCACCGGCCTGACACGGCCCGACTATATATTGGCTGATATGGTAAAATTACTGTACCCGGAGTTATTACCCGACCATCAACTTTTCTTTATGGATGTATTCGATAAAAAGACTGAGTTCCCGATTTTAAAAAGTATGCGATAACAACTAACCTATGGAAAAAACAGTTACTCTTAATCCACCTCCTGCCTCATTCAAGCAGCTGGTGGCAGTTGGCAGCCGAAGAATTATTTTCTTTATAACACTAGCTGCTAGTGCCATCTTTCTGTTTTTATTGGAGTTAGGTATTGGCGCGGTACATATTCCTGTAAGTGAAGTAGTAAATGCATTGTTTGGTACTGCTGCCAGTGATACTACGGCCAAAATTATTATGGAGCTTCGGTTGCCCCGCACCATTGCGGCTGCACTAGGCGGTGCCGCCCTCGGGGCAGCAGGCCTTCAATTGCAAACACTCTTTAAAAATCCGTTGGCCGAACCGTGGTCGCTGGGTTTGATGGCTGGATCGCAACTTGGTGTGGCCCTCGTAGTGACTACCGCAAGCGTGGTAGGTTCTGCCTTTCTGGAAAAACTTGCTTTCTTTAGCGACCTCAGCATTGTGGCAGGCGCCAGCCTCGGTTGCATTTTTGTATTGTTGATGATGGTGGCCATCAGCCGCTATGTCAATACAATAACGCTATTGATTTTTGGACTGATGCTGGGTTTTCTTGCTCAAGGATTGATCAGTATTGTATTACATTTTACCAATCAATCGCAAGGAAAAGTTTTTGCGGGTTGGAACGATGGAAGTTTTGCCGGAGTGTATTGGGAGCAACTTCCATTTCTTGCATTCTTTGTTTGTGCAGGACTTATCATCAGTTTGTTGATGGTGAAACAATTGAATGCATTGCAACTGGGCGAGAAGTATGCCACCACCATGGGTATGAATGTAAAACGCTCGCGCATTTTGATTTTAAGTTCGGCTGTTCTGCTTACAGCACCGGTTACCGCCTATTGTGGCCCCATCTTGTTTCTGGGTATGATCATTCCACACCTGACTCGCGGACTATTTAGTTCGGGGGATCACAAGTTGTTGATGCCAGGCGTTTTGCTCATTGGCTCAATCATCGCTATGGCTGCAGACCTGACGGTGCATTTACCCTGGCAAAGACATTTTCTTCACCTCAATGCGATTGCCGCGGTAATCGGTGCTCCCATAGTGATGTGGGTCATCATCAAAAATAAAAGAATCCGGACACTATAAAAAATAGTATAGATATGGAGCGAATTTTACAAGTACAATCATTGGCTGCAGGGTACACGATTTCAAAGAAGGAAAAGAAAGTGGTGGTAAGCGGCATCAACTTGTCGCTTATGACAGGCGAATTAGTTTGCCTGCTAGGTCCCAATGGTGCAGGCAAGTCCACCTTAATGCGCACACTTTCTGGAATGCAAGCTCCGTTAAGTGGCAAAGTAGTGTTGGAAGATAAAGACCTGCATCACATTCCTTCGCGAACGCTAGCGAAAAAGCTTAGTGTTGTGCTCACAGAAAAAATGGATGGCGGACTGCTCACCGCGTATGAAGTTGTAGGCTTAGGTCGGTATCCTTACACCAACTGGTCAGGCGCTCTTTCAACGAAAGATCATGAAATCATAGCCTGGGCCATTACGGTAGTAGGCGCAGAAGAGTTGGCATCTCGCACATTGAGTGAGCTAAGCGATGGTGAACGCCAAAAAATTATGATGGCCCGCGCACTCGCACAAGAGCCGAAAGTGATGATACTGGATGAAGTGACGGCCTTCCTCGATTTGCCAAGGCGAGTGGAGTTCATGCGTTTGCTGCGCAAGATGGCTCATGAAACCAATCGCGCTATTTTATTGTCAACCCACGATTTAGACCTGGCTTTACGCAGTGCCGATAAGATCTGGCTGCTACCAAAAGGTGGCTCACTGGTTGAAGGCGCACCCGAAGATTTGGTGCTCAATGGAGATTTTGAAAAGGCATTTGCCAGCGAAGGCATTCAGTTCGATTCCGGGACAGGCTCATTTCATATTCATAACAATCTTCGCCCGCTTGTCT
>CAYTBO010000102.1:0-9411 GCA_964436055.1 uncultured Ohtaekwangia sp. | reverse complement strand
AACAATCCATTTCCCTCCTCTCCAATCTTTTCAATGTTGGGGACAAGCGCCTCAACAATTCCATCCAGGTGATCAATTGATGAATAGCCCGCATCGATGGCACGTTGTATACCTACGGCAAATGATACGTGTCCCACAAAAGGTATTCCCACTTCGTTAGCCGTAGTGGATATTGCCGCAAAAGTTTCTGGTGTTAGTCCTGGATGTAGTTTCAGATAATCATAGCCTGCTGTTTTTTGATCGCGAACCCGTTGAGCACCTTCCTCAGGCGTTTTTACTGTATTGCCACTGAAAGAAGGACCTGTTGAATAAAAATGCGGACCTAAGATTTCTCCAGTATTTATTTTTTCCCTTAGCTCAAGATGCCTGGGGTGACCCAGCATTCCCCTAATGGTTGTAATACCATTAGCCAAAAAAAGTGTCAGCACCTCTTTCATGGGCTCGATGTCATCTATGGGTGGCACGTGCGCATGCATTTCTGCAAGACCAGGGATGAGAAATTTATTTCTGCCATCAATTAGGACCGCATCTTCATGATAAGACACAGTACCGCTCACACCAATGCCTAGTATTCTTCCTTCACTTACTAATACATCCTGATTCTCAAGCACGCGTTCTTCATCCATCGGGATTACATTAATGGCTTGAAAAACCAACTGCTTACTAGCAGATTGTGCTCCCTCTTGCGGCTGGCATGCAAATGCTTGAAGAAGGAAAATAAGAAAAATGACAACTCTCATCGAATAAATAGTTCAAAGTTTGAAGGCTAAAAGTAAGGATTATCGAAGGGAAATTGAAAGACAATATAACATTTGGGCATTAGCCAAATGCTATCCTTGTTGCGCGGCTAACTTCGCTTTGATTGTAATAGAAAGTTTGCAGTCAGCGCAAACGACTGCTATCAACATGCACTGTACGAAATTGCCCCCACGCAAAAAGTCGTTTTCATTAAAATAAGAAACCATATTGGAGCAATTAGAAAACAAAATTTTAAGGATAGATAAATAAATCAGACAAAATGACTGATTTTAATAATATAAATCACTATTCCATGCCATTATTTCTTCATTATTCACAAAACTGAGGATGGATTGCAATTTGATTAGTGTTTAGAAAATTGATTAAAATGAACTTCGACAAATTCACTATAAAGTCACAAGAGGCACTTCAAAAGTCGGCAGAGATGGCTATGAGCCATCAGCATCAGGCAATCGAACCTGCCCATTTGCTAAAAGCTATTTTGGAAACAGATGAAAATGTATCCAGTTACCTTTTTAAAAAATTGAATGTTACCCAGTCTATCCTGGACACAAAACTTTCAGAAATACTTTCTTCTTTCCCGAGAATCACCGGCCAGCAACCGCACTTATCCTCCACTTCCAATCAGGTATTGCAGAATGCAGAAAAGGAACTTCGCGAACTCAAGGATGAATACATTGCCGTAGAGCATTTGCTGCTCGCCTTACTTAGTACGAAAGACAAAGTAGCATCGGTGATGAAGGATGTTGGATTTGACAGAGCCGGTTTAATTAAGGCCATCAAAGAATTACGGGGAGGAACAAAAGTGACCGATCAAAATGCTGAAGCAAAATACAAATCACTGGAGCGCTATTCAAAAAACTTAAATGACCTGGCCAAGAAAGGGAAGATCGACCCTGTAATCGGCCGGGATGAAGAAATCAGGAGACTACTTCAAATCCTTTCCCGCAGAACAAAGAATAATCCTATCCTCCTCGGTGAACCCGGTGTGGGCAAAACCGCCATTGTGGAAGGAATGGCTCAACGTATCGTGGATGGGGATGTACCTGAAAATCTAAAAAATAAAATTCTTGTTTCGTTGGACATGGGATTATTGGTAGCTGGCGCCAAGTACAAAGGGGAATTTGAAGAGCGATTAAAAGCTGTTATCAAAGAAGTAATTGATGCCGAAGGTCAGATCATTCTCTTTATCGATGAGATACACACCCTGGTTGGAGCCGGTGGTGGGGGCGAAGGGGCAATGGACGCTGCCAATCTGTTGAAGCCGGCATTGGCGAGAGGCGAACTACATGCAATCGGTGCTACCACCCTAAAAGAATATCAAAAATACATTGAAAAGGATAAAGCACTGGAAAGAAGATTCCAGTCCGTAATTGTAGGTGAGCCGACTGTAGAAGATTCTGTTTCAATTCTTCGTGGAATAAAAGATAAATACGAATTGCATCACGGGGTGCGAATCAAGGATGATGCGGTTATTTCTGCGGTAGAACTTTCACACCGTTATATATCAGATCGTTTCCTGCCCGACAAAGCCATTGACCTGATGGATGAGGCTGCCGCCAAACTGCGACTCGAGATGGACTCCGTGCCGGAAGAATTGGATGAACTCAACCGGAAGATCATGCAATTGGAAATCGAACGGGAAGCCATTCGCAGAGAAAAGGATAAAGAAAAAGAAGCTGTACTTACCAAAGTAATTGCTGAATTATCTGAATCGCGCAATGCCCTGAAAGCAAGATGGGAAAATGAAAAAGAAATTGTTCATGGCATTCAACGTGAAAAAGAAAACATTGACAAACTGAAATTTGAAGCAGAGAAAGCGGAGAAAGCCGGGGACTACGGTACAGTGGCAGAAATCCGTTATGGTAAAATAACGGAAGCTGAGCAACGTTTAAAATCTCTTCAAATTAAAATGAATGAATTGCAAGGCGACCATTCTTTACTTAAGGAAGAGGTTGATAGCGAAGACATAGCAGAAGTAGTAGCAAAATGGACAGGAATACCTGTTTCCAAAATGCTGCAAAGCGAAAGGGAAAAATTACTTACACTGGAAGGTGAACTCGGCAAGCGCGTAGCAGGACAGGAAGAAGCCATTCACGCCCTGAGTGATGCCGTGAGAAGAAGCCGAGCCGGATTGCAAGATCCTAAACGGCCTATCGGCTCTTTTATTTTCATGGGAACTACCGGAGTAGGTAAGACTGAATTGTCGAAAGCATTAGCCGAATATCTTTTCAATGATGAAAATTCAATGGTACGCATCGACATGAGCGAGTACCAGGAAAGACATGCCGTGAGCAGATTAATTGGTGCACCTCCCGGATATGTGGGTTATGATGAAGGTGGCCAATTGACAGAAGCGGTAAGAAGAAAACCCTATTCAGTTATTTTGTTGGACGAAATTGAAAAAGCGCATCCCGATGTTTTCAATATTTTGTTACAAGTACTCGATGATGGACGTCTTACAGATAATAAAGGGCGAGTAGCTAATTTTAAGAACACCATCATCATCATGACCACCAACATTGGTTCTCATATCATTCAGGAAAAATTTGAAGGAATCACAGAGCAGAATTATTTTGAGGTGCTGGAAGACACTAAAGAACTTGTTGTTGATATGCTGAAAAAATCTGTGCGACCGGAATTTATCAATCGCATCGATGACATCATCATGTTCCGTCCGCTTAGCCGTGAAGATTTAAGGAAGATTGTGAGCATTCAATTTGAATTGATCAGAAAGCGACTGGAGGAAACTGGAATTAAAATTGATATTTCAGACAGTGCGCTGGACAGGCTTGCGAAAATTGGTTTTGACCCACAATACGGAGCAAGACCACTTAAGAGAGTGCTCCAACGTGAGATCTTGAATGAATTGTCCAAACAGATTTTGTCAGGCAAGATTCACAAGGACTCAGTCATTTTCGTAGATCTGAAAAACGAAGTTGATTTTGAATTCCAGAATCTGGATGCCGTTGAAGAGTTAAATTAATTTAACCGAATTTTCTGAAGAGCGATGTACTTGATAAGTAACGAAAAAAATCCCGAGGCCGGGATTTTTTTTAACCAAACTTTAATCTTTTATATCCCTTCATCCACTTTAAACATCCGATTAATTTTTTGTTGCCCTTTCCGATCCATCAATAGAATCAGATAATCACCTTCTTCAATTATAATTGAGCCTTCAGGGTTTTTTATCATCTTACGTTTGCCTTCAGATACTTTTACTATTCCCAGTAGTACCACATTATTTTCCTTTTTCAGATCGAAAAATGCTTTATCATAAAATACGCCCTTAAATGGATTATCTCTTCTCACACGCACTTGTTTCATATCATATTCATCATCATTATGGGCATAAGCAATAATCTCTTCGCTAAAAAGGGCCACATCAGGCTCATAAATATAACTGGCCAGTAGTTTGGAGGATATCTCATTCTTGGAGATTGCGTACGTCACACCCGCATGGTGAAATGTACTTTTGAGATTACCATTGTCTAGTGTGACAACGTAATTGAGGTTATCGAAATTCTTTTTCAGGTTGATGATATAAACCAATTTCTCTGTATCATCATTCAGATTAATAAAAACAATTGAAGAGTTGCGAATATTGGCTTTCTCAATCAGATCAAAATTGTTATAGTCTGAATAAAGTGTAAATACCAGATCTGAATCATACAGTTCTCTTATGATATCGATATCCGATCGATTTTTAGTTATCAATGCTACCTGCTTTCCTGCAGCCGTAAGGTGATTCATAACTGAAAGGCTGAATTCATTCCATCCAATAATTACGACATGGTTGGAAAAGGAGGTTCCATTAAGGCCCATAGCCTTATTTTCTTTTAATGTGCTCATAATAGTTGCGATCTGTCCTATGATAAAACCAAATACACCCAGACTGGAAAGTAAAAACACCATACCGAGCATTCTGCCACCAAATGTTACCGGAATCAAGTCGCCATAGCCTACCGTAGTAAGTGTAGCTATGGCATACCAAACTCCATCCTGTATGGTCAATATGTCTGCCCCGGGGGCTCCGGCTTCCAATCGAAGTAACCAAAAAATCAAAAGGCTGTAAACCCCAATTAGAAGAAGTATGGTGAAAAAAGTCTTTCTATAAACCGATTTTTTCATTTCAAAATCCGACTTCGGTCAAATAACTGAAAAGAATTTGAAATAAAAATGATATTGAACATAAACCAATTACGAAAATATTCGTAATAAAGCTTGAAAACCATTCTAATTTGTTCTAAACTTGAATTACGAAAATATTCGTAGTTATATATGGCGACAAAAAGCACACTAAAACCAACCGGAAAAGAACTTGAAATACTACAAGTTATATGGGAAAAAGCAGCTTGCAGCGTGAAGGAAATACACGAGGCAATGGGCGGCAACCAGCGCAATGGGTATACCACCATACTTAAACTACTTCAGATCATGTTTGAAAAAGGTTTAGTCACCAGAAAAAAAAGTGGCAAACAGCATATATACGAAGCTACCATCTCCAAAGAAAATACCAAACAACAACTTGTTGATAAAATGATTGATACTGTGTTTGAAGGCTCAGCATCACAGTTGGTAATGAGTGCTTTGGGAAACACAAAATCTTCCAAGGCAGAATTAAAGGCCATAAGAAACTATCTGGATAAACTGGAAGGAGGTCAAAAATGAAAACACTTGATTTTGTTTCAAGCAATATCACTTTCACTTTAGGGTGGACGCTACTTCACACGTTATGGCAGGGAGCGCTCATTTTGATAGCCATTTATCTGATTCAGTTATTTATTCCGGTTAGAAAATCCTACGCAAGATATCTGGTGAGTTGCAGTGCCCTGATGATACTTTTGTTGGGATCAATAGCCACCTTTATTTCACTCGGCAGTCCTTCGAATCCGGCGGCTGCTCCAACTGAGTTTCCCTTATTACTCAACAATCCCCAATCAGCCAACAATATAAGTGTCGACACTTTTCTAAATATCAGTGTCAGTTTCATATCCCAAAACATGAATTGGTTCATAATCCTTTGGGCCACTGGCGTATTGTTGCTCTCATTACGATTTCTCGGTGGATTAATCTATTTACGATATTTAACGCAGAAAACCTTTGAAGTTGGTGATTACTGGGAAAACAGGATAAAATTACTAGCTACTCAGGTAGGTGTGCATCGCATCGTCCATTTGGTTGAATCCATTCGCGTCAGCAAACCAATTGTGATCGGATTTATAAAACCAGTAATTCTCTTGCCGGCTGGTCTGTTGACCGGTATGCCAACGATACAGATTGAAGCCATCCTGTTGCATGAACTTTCACACATCAGGCGTCATGACTTTTTGATCAATATCATCCAAACGCTTATTGAAATAATTCTTTTCTTCAATCCATTTGTCTGGATCATATCAGGACTCATCAGAAAAGAAAGGGAGCATTGCTGCGATGATTGTGTCATCGCTTATGGCTCAACTCCGATAGATTATGCTAAAGCACTTGCTATGCTTGAGGAGATCAGTATTTCAACACCCCCATTGGCTATGGCGCTAGGTAAAAATAAATTTCAGGTATTCAACAGAGTTAAAAGAATTATGGAAAAATCAGTTAATCAACAAAACAATCGGGTGAGGCCACTGGCCGTTGTCGTGCTGGTACTTACAGGACTCATTTGTGCATCCTGGCTTATGCCGGAATCGCAAAATGAAGAAATAAAAAAAGATGAATTGGGCGAGATTGCCTCTGCATCAATATTTACGCTATCATCAGATACCACAGCTAAAGAGCGAAAAGCAAAACCTCAAAAAAAAGATTTGGAGGAAGAAACGAAATCCGCCAGCTACTCAAGAAAAATCGTAACCACTTATGATGAGGAAGGCAATCCTCATGAAGAAATCGTTGAAAACTATGAAGGTGACGAAGAATTACGTCCGTTGTTTTCTACTCCCTCTGTACCTTCTGTCCCATCATTTCCATCTATACCGTCAGTTCCATCTATTCCTTCTATGCCTTCATTTCCATCGTTTTCTTATCATGGATTCCCTGGCGATTCCATCCCGGGATTCTATAATTTCTCTCACGAAGATGAAGAACGATGGGAAGCGTTTGGAAAGGAAATGGAAGCACGATTCGAAAATTTTGGAAGGGACCACGAAGAATTTGGTCGTATGATGGAAGCATGGGCTGATGATTTCGACAGCAACTTCGGATTTCACTTTGACGGATTTGAAGGAGACCTGGAAAAAAGTATGGAGTTGCTGGAAGACAGACTACGCCATCTTCAGGATAATGAGCATTTCCGCGATCTGATGGATCATGGGTTGAAAGATATGGAAGAAAACCTGAAGCGCCTGGATGAGAGAATGAAAGAGCGGGGAGGTGAATGGAGTAAACTGGAAAGTCGCATGAGGGATTTTGAAAATGAAATGAGTGAACAGCTGATCAAAGACGGATACATCAATAAGGGAGAAAGAATTGAGTCAATGAATTGGAGTGATAATTCACTTACCGTGAATGGCGTCAAAATTAAGGAGAAGGATATTGCCAAATACGAAGAGATAAGCAAGAAGCATTTTAATGAAAGACGAGGAGGGTATTTGAGGAATTAAAGCTGTGCTTAATACTTAATGTTGTAATTACCTATTCACATTGATTCAGAATTTTAGTAACATTTGCTACATCTGCTATTCCCTTATTGTGAGTCCATGAATTATAGACGTAGGTAGCTATTTCCGCGATCTCCAGATCTGTCAATGAAGGAATACCAGGCATGGGGTGATTGTATGAATTTCCGTTTACCATTATTTCACCTGCTTTTCCATTTTTGATAAGGCAAATGACTTCCTCAAAATTTTCATCCATGAAGTCAGATTGATCTAGGGGAGGATACAGAAGCCCTAATCCCTTTCCGTTTTTTTGATGACAATTGCTGCAGTGTGTGATGTACAATTGTTCGCCCTCTACAAAATATTGTTGAAATTTTACGGACTCGCCCTGCTTTTGGCCAGGACTGCAACCCATCATTAAAACACCTGCTATAAAATAAATAATTGAATCACGCATTACTCATACTCCTTCCGCAAGCGATTAATGTCCACGAGCAACCGATTTACATCTTCCTCTTTGGTACCATCGTATTTTCCTCTTATTCGCTTCTGCTTGTCTATTAACAGAAAGGCGCCACTGTGAATGAAACCATCGGGTTCAGTTTTATCTTCCATGGCTGTAGCAAAGTAGCTTGTTTGAGCTAATTTATAAATAGAATCTTTCACGCCTGTTACAAAATGCCATCGCTCACTGGAGACGCCCAATCTTTTTGCAAAACCATTGAGCAAGGCTACCGTATCGTATTCCGGATCAATGGAATGTGAAATCAATTTTACATCAGGTAAATCCTGTGTTTGCTCATAGACCCTTAGCATTTGCGTCTTCATAATCGGGCAAATGGTGCGACACGATGTAAAGAAAAAATCAGCTACATAGATCTGATCTTCAAATGTTTCGTTTGTGACAATCGCGCTATCTTGGTCTACAAACTGGAACTTGGCAATGGTGTGATACACTGTATCGTTTCCTTCCACTTCTCGCTGCCCGAAAATCGGCAACGGTTTCTGTTTCTGCTTGCAACTTGCCAACAGTATTATCCCAAAAAAAACTAAACTCAGATACTTCATACAACTTCAAATAATTTATTTTTCAATTTATTGATAAGACTCTACCTTGATTTCATCTCCCTCACGTACTTCATAATAATCTACCGCCACCAGGTTTTGACCAAAAAAAACTTTGCCCTCTCGTTTTCTAAAACCGGCCATTGTCTTCAAAGGTTCCGTGCCTTGCTCTGCTGTATCCTGATTGATGGTAGGTATTAGACATCGGGCACACGGTTTAAGTCCAACAAACCTATTATTACCAATCGCAAAGTTTCGCCAACTATCCTCTTCAAAAGGTTTACCATCGTCAAAGACAAAATTAGGACGAAAACGATTCATGGGGAGCGGTATTTCTAGGCGTCCATTCAGATCATCCAACGAACTTTGTCCGATTATCAGGAAGGGGTAACCATCCGCCAAACTTACCTGCTCATTGTTCTTGGCGAAATTTTCGTCTACCGGCCTTCGATTCTCTTCCGGGAAGTAAACCAATCTGCAAGGCTTTCCAATCCGATCGGAAAACCATCGATGGTAATCTTCATCCATCACATGTGCTTTCACGGTATCATTCCAAATACCCGCATTTACCTCTCCGTTTAGCTTCTGGGGTTGAAATGGCAGTTCGATGGAATCGCCTTTGTGAATAACCGTAAACCCATGATCCGTTATTGAGAACTTAAATAATGCCAATATCGGTAAAGTGCGTTGCGTTAAGAACTGGTTTGCCTTATTTACCAGCATATACCTGCGATCATGCAATAACCCTTTTCCTAACACTTTTGCCGATTGCACCCTGATTCCTCCAAGTGATTTCACAGGATAAATCCATATTTCAGATAATTTCACTTTCGTATTTATTCGACAAACTTAGCAATTGAGCGTGATTAAGGCCAGCCTGAAACAAATTTTAAAACACTCCTTCGTGTTCTTTTCTTATCTTTATAGCTATGAGTAAGGAGACCGCTTTGTGGTATTTTGAAAGTGTTAATCTGTACAACATTTTGTGTCCGCACAA
>CAYTBO010000101.1:0-9856 GCA_964436055.1 uncultured Ohtaekwangia sp. | reverse complement strand
ACAAACTCACCAGCCATACGCGTAGTTGCCACCGGCCGAAAGTCAGCCTGTAATTCCGCAAAATAAGTCAATGAATGAGCCGGAAAAAACGCAGACGCAGAAAACAAACCGCCGTTCACAATAGCCGATGCCGGCACTGTAGTGCCGTTAGTCAGTGTGAGGTCCGATTCTATAACCAAACTTGTTCTGGTAAGCGCAGCTATATCAGCTGTACTTAAGCCCAAAGCGGAAACAATAGCAGAGAAAGGAACTGAAACAGTACCTTGTCTTACTAGTCCTCCTGAAGGAACGACAAACCCGCTCCCCGCAATAGTAGCAACCGACACGCGCGTACCGGTACCAACTCTGGCAAAAACCTGGATGCTTTCCAACAGGCTCTGGTCTTCGGAGATAAAGTCAGCCACATAGCTGAACGTATCATCGGGCTGAACAAAGTCTCTGAAAAAGAAATTCTGGTCCGGGTTGAGGGTACCAGCCGAGCCATCATTCCCACGCAAAGCCAAAATCGAACCTTTCTGCAATTTGTCCAGTACAAAGGGATCCTTTTCCTCGTCCGTACAAGCCAAGGCCAGTAGGAACATAAGCAGGATGTTTATTTTATTAATTATTCTTTTCATGTCAGTATTTTTTTAAGTCTAAAAATCTCGCAGGCATACTTACAAAAGAGAAGTATGCCCACAGGATCTTTTTTTACTTTAACTCATTCGGATTACCATCCCAGAATACCCTACGGTCAGCCTTTCCCTCATTCCCAGGGGAATTTGCATTCAGGTTGGCAAAGACTGCAGGATATATAATTGAACGCCAGAATGGCCCTTCTGTGCCAGGATTTGCCCGGATTGGTTGAAGGTCATTAGGTGTACTAGTCCTGCGGTATAGGTTATATGCCTCCAGGCCATTGCCCCACAAAGCTTTGTAGTATTCATCACCCACAATTTGCATCCTTTCCAGATCGGTAGTTGCCAAATCGTATTTTGCACCCAAGCTAGCCATGTATATTACCTGGGCAGGCTCCAAACCAGCCGCCAGCGTTTGTCCTTTCTCCGCACCAAATGCACGCACCCTGTTGATAGACGCATTTACTGCTGTGGTCAAAACCGCTTTAGCATCGCCACCGATACCCAGCCGCACTATTGCCTCAGCACGCATAAAGTCCGTAAAGAACCCCATGTATATAGGAAGAATCCCACTCCCGTTTGCACCCTGGCCCAACTGGGTAAAGCCCCTGAAGGCAGGATTTCCTGCTGCCCCTGTTGGATTAGTATCCACCCTGCCTCCTGCAGGATAAACCCCTGGTACTACTAGTATTTGGGCATCCGGGTTGCGGCCTTCGGCATTGCCATGGTCGCGGCCATAGAAGCCGGGATCAAAGGCGCAGAATAATGTAAGTGGTTGCCCTGCAGCGGTTGTAAAAATGTCTCCATTTCCATAAAACTCATTGTAGTGCTGAGGGATACCGGTCTGCTGAACATTTGCATTGAGGCAAGTAATCGACTTTGGGTCAACCGCCAACGCCTCTTTCAAGCTGCCCACCTGACGGTAGAAATAATACCTCCAGCGGGGATCCTGTATTGACCCATCTTTTACCAGGCCATTGAATGCTTTCTTCAAGAAATGCATCCCAATCCATCCATTGGCTGATCCAAGAACAGGCCTGTATGTATCTCTGTAATAGGGGTGTTGTGAAGTAGCCGGTACTGCTGCTGTTCCATATTTGTAGGTAAACTCTTCAGCCTGTGTATCCACAAGATCACCTGCCAACAGGGTCGCAATTCGCGCAGTTGCCGCCCCCAACATTGATGGCTGTGCCGTCATGTTCAACTGTGCTTTCAACTCCAGCGAGTTGGCCAATGCATTCCATTTTGCACGCTGGATAGTCTGCTGTGCAGCCGTTGCACTGGGAGAGTAGTAAATGTCGCGAGTCATACCTGCTCCACGTGTAGCAACAGGTTTTGCCAGTTCTACCCTTGCCTCATCCAGCATGGTAATAGCCATTGCATACACGCTTGCGCCTGTGTCTACAGCAGGGTTCAGGTTACCTTCCGCTCCTTTGATCGCTTCTGTAGCAGGCACATCGCCATACATGTCCACCAAAGTCATAAACACATAAGCCTTTATGATTTTGGCTGCTGCAATGTGAGTAGTCAGGTTTCCCGCTTCGGCAAGTGGCAACAAAGCCTCTATGTTAACCAACACTCTCTGGTAAGCGAATTCCCAGGTATCATCCTGGCTCTGGGGAAGGTAGGCTGTTATGTAGCTAAACCCACCAGACATTACACGCATCCGTACCAGTTCATCAACTCCTCTTGTCGTTACCCTGTCGTGGCCGGCAGCTTTCTCAAAAAACAAACCCAGGTTTGTTTGTATCCCGTTCATCAATAAGGTAGGGTCAGCAGCGCTGGGCCCTACCTCGTTGGGGTTATCAAGGTCTTTGTCCAGGTCGCAGGATAATGCGAACAGTATGCAGACCAAACCCAATATTCTATATGTCTTTTTCATCTTTTTATCTTTTTAATTGTTCAATGACTTGGCCTAAAGGGATTTCCGTTCGGTTTCACTATTCAGCCATTTCACTTCAATTCTCTTTTTGATTAGAAGGTTAGCCTCAGGTTTACGCCATAACGTCTTGCAGACGGACCTCCCAGGAAGTCAAACCCGGCACCATTTCCAGTTCCAAACGCTGTTCTATCGAAATCAACTTTGGAAAACTTAGGTGCATTGATTGCTCTGAACCACATGTTGTTTCCTACCAGGGAAATGTTCGCTGTGCGGATAGACAACTTGGAAATCAGGCTCTGAGGTATGTTGTAGCTCAACGATACTTCGCGCAAACGAATCCTTGATGAATCAAAGATACCTGTGTCCTCGGCGGCACTTCCAATGATGGAGTTACCAAAGAAGAACTGTGATGGAGGCATCGGAATGTTGTTAGGTGTTACCCCATCTGATTCCAATACACCAGGGATGATCAAAGGAAGTCTTGGATCGAAATCCTCAAGCTCCTTAGCCACTCCACGAGCTACTGGAGTAGCTGCTGTGAATGAATAAGTATCTCCACCATGCACATAGTCCCACTGGAAGCCGAAAGTGATACCTTTCCAGGTCACATCACTTATTAATGATCCGAACCACAGCGGGTTGGGGTCACCGATGACGCCTATCTCAGGGGAGATTGAGTAGTCTCCATTGGCTGTTATTAGCCGGTTTCCATTGGCATCCCTCAATCCAAACGTGCCCTGAATGACGTTGAAAGGCTGGCCTTCAATGGCAAAGTTGCCCAGGTTTGTAAATCCACTCACCAGAATCTCTTTGGAGCCCTCGGGCAAAGATACTACCTCACTTACGTTGCGGGTAAAGTTACCACGCAGGTTCCATTCTACAGTATTGCTGCGGATAGGGGTAATGGTCACACCAGCTTCAATACCTTTATTGGTAATCTCTCCGGCATTTATCAACGTTTGCTGGAAGCCTGTTGCAGGATCCAATGTACGGGTCAGAATCTGGTCGTTCGCTCTACGGTTGTAGACAGAAAAATCCACTTTTGCCCTATTTTCCAATAACTGTGACTCAATACCAAACTCCAATTCTGTCTGACGCTCAGGAAGCAAGGCAGGGTTTGCAAGCGTACGATCCAATCCTTGTGATGATACTGTACCCAAAGCATCTATTTGCGCCACTGAGTTAGTGTTCAGGATTGGCCGTGTATTGTAAGGATCAGGAAAGTTCGCTGATGTTCCGTAACCCGCTCTTACCTTCAAAAAGTCAAGCACACCGGCTGCGAAGCCAGGGAATGCTGCTGTAGGAATGAACGATGCACTTACTCCTGGGTAGAACAAAGTTCTGTTTTCTTGCTCCAATACTGACACCCAGTCATTACGACCCGTTAGGTTCAAATAAAGGAAATTCTTGTAGCCCAATCCAGCATCAAAGTATGCTCCTAGCCATGTCTGACGTTGTGTTCTGTTTAGGTTTGACAGGGCGTTGTTGCGGAAATCCCTGGGCTGCGTATTGGAAAAGTTTCTGTGCTCGATCAAGCCATATACTACCTGACCAGAGCTTTCCAGGCCGTTTTGGACCAATTCGTCAGTGCGGGCGTTGAATCCTACAATGGCGGTCAAATCCAGGTCAGAATTAAGTTTCTTCTGAACAGTTGCAAGTACTGAATGATCCAAAATTGTGTTGGTAACATCTACTGAGCGAAATAATCCAGTAGCAAATGCAAGAGCACTGGCAGGGAAGCCTACCGCTCCTCTGTTTACCCACAAAGTCTGCTTTTCACCGTATGTGTCAAGACCCAAACGGTAAGTCAGCTTCAGCCAGTCCGTCAGGTCATAGTTGAAAGAAATATTACTAAAGAAACGGTTAGTCACCGACCCTTGTCTTGTATTGTCCAATAACCAGCGCGGGTTGGTAATGTCATTACCATTTCTGAAATAAACAGAAGCACCTGTTACAGGGTTCTGAAATGGCCAGTTGGTCAGATCAATATTGCGTGGGGTGAAGAATAAATTGGCAAAAACAGAAGGCGCTCCTGATGAGTTACTTCCTTGTCCCGCTCCACTTGTGGGTGTCTGAAAGTCTGTGCGTACAAAGTTGAATACGCTGGTCATCGAAAATTTGTCTGTCAGCTTTGCCGTACCACCCAATGAGAAATTATCTCGCTGAAGTTCGTTATTCCTTATAAAGCCAGTTTCCTCCAGATGGCTGTAGCTGAAGTTGATACTTCCAAACTCATTGCGTGCGCCTACGTTGAATGAAGTATTAGCCGCACTACCTTTCTTGAAGTAATCTTTAATGTTGTTAGGCTGTGCCGTTGGAACATATGCGTTGGCATTAGCAAAATCAGTGATCTCAGGAAAAGTAGCAGCATGCTCAAAATAGGGGTGGCGTGGGTTGTTGGGAGGCACATTGCCATCAAATACCCATCCCCAGTTGCTAAAAAATTCTCCATAATCTCCGTCAAATCCGTTACCCCATTTGTTTTGTTGTTCAGGAATAATGGCTTCAATCGTAAACAATGACTGACTTACAGAAGCTTCAAAGTTTCTGGTCTGCTTACCACTGGCTCCTGCTTTGGTTGTTACCAAAATCACACCATTGCGTCCCTGCGTTCCATACAATGTTGTAGCACTCAAACCACGAAGGATGTTAATGCTGGCTATATTGTTAGGGTCAATGTCAAGGAAGCGGTTAGGTGAAATCTGACCATCGCGGAAGTCCTGGTTTGAGTCGTTAGATCCTGAGCTAATAGGCACTCCGTCTACTACCCAAAGTGGTTGCGTATCACCTGATACAGAGCTGATACCGCGGATGTTGATCTTGGATCCTGATCCGGCAAGTCCGGATGAATTCAAAATCTGAAGTCCGGGTGTGCGGCCCTGCAGGGCGCGCCCGATGTCGGTCTCTGGTTTGTTGGCGATGTCAGAGGCTGATATTGTAGTGGAGGCAAATCCCATGGACTTACGATCACGCTCAATACCCTGGGCAGTTACAACCACCTCAGTAAGCTGCTGTACATCTAGACCCATAGAAATGTCGATGATGGAGCGTTCTCCAACAGCTACTTCCTGGGTTTGCAGACCGATAAATGAAAACACCAATGTTCCGCCCGCAGACGGTAAATTCAACCGGAAATTACCGTCTACATCGGTAACGGTCCCGTTGGTAGTTCCTTTCAGAACCACGTTCACGCCAGGTAATGTTGAGCCGTCTTCCGAGGCTGTAACCTTACCTGAAACCACCCGTTCCTGCGCCCATGCACTGAGTACAAAAACGAATGAGAAGCATAATAGTAAAAACTTCTTCATAGGTTTTAGTTTAGTTAATTATTAAGAATTGAAGCTACCAAATTAGGGTATTAATCACAAAAAGAAAATACTACTAAAAGAAAATGTTTTAAATAAAATTTGTAAGAGACAATCACTTTAAGAATAGAATAGGCTTCAAAAGGCTCATTCGCCCGTTTATGAGAAGTATGAATGTGGTATTTTTGACTACCCCTTATAATAATGGATCATCCCCCAAAATGAAGTATATATTATGCCTTTGAAATACTCAATAGCCTGTTAAAAAACCAAAACCGCACTTTTTTATGGATAAAATCGGGCCGATGAAAGTAGTTGGGCATAAAAAAGCCCTCCTGAGGCTATCAGAAGGGCTTTTTGCCGATTCTTAAGTTTAGCTCTTACGCCATTCCTTCAACAGAAACAAAGGATTTATCCTTTCTTCCCTTTTTAAATACAACCACTCCATCGGTAAGGGCAAACAGGGTATGATCCTTACCTATCCCCACATTAACACCAGGGTGGTGTTTGGTGCCCCGCTGTCTCACGATGATATTGCCGGCGACTACCTTTTGCCCGCCAAATACTTTAATTCCCAACCGTTTGCTTTCCGATTCACGGCCGTTCTTTACCTTACCTTCACCTTTTTTATGTGCCATGGTTTCCTGAAATTATTTGCCCGAAATTTTTTCAATAAGTAGCTTGGTATACTGCTGGCGGTGGCCATTCTTTACGGCATACCCTTTTCTTCTCTTTTTCTTGAAAACGATAACCTTATCGCCCTTTACGTGCTCCATTATCTTACCCGATACATTGGCACCAGCCAATACAGGTGCCCCCACTTCTACTTTTCCCTTATTATCTATAAGGAGTACTTTATCCAGTGTCACTGAAGCACCTGCCTCCCCCTCCATCCTGGGTGCATATAAATATTGGTCCTTTTCTACCTTAAACTGCTTTCCGGAGATATCCACAATTGCGTACATGATTCTCAATTTTAAAAATGGAGTGCAAAGATAGATTTTAGACCTGGAAAAACAAAAAATTACCAGAGAGATAGACGCAAGCCCTGTATTTCGAGAAATGACCAATTCTCCTTAAACTAGCAAGCACGGGGTACACCCCTGGGGATTGCCAAGTTTGAATCACACATTGCTTTAATTTTAAATTCCGGAAATATTCGTTGAAGGAGGCTTGGGATGTTTCGCAAAGACAAAAACCGTGTCGTCATCCTCGAGGGAGAAACGACCGAAGAATCCCCTGTTAGTTATACGAATTTGGAGATTATTTGCTGGGCTCAGCATCCCGTCGGGTTATTTGGCGTAAGTCCGGAAATTAACATAAAAAAAATTCTAAAAATTTTCACTTAAGCTTTCCCTTCACTTCTTCTGACTAAGTGAATGAGAATGAATTCCTTCGCACCAAAATGTGTTGAAAATGGAGTAGAACAACAACTTTAGGCAGTGTGCAAGTCCTTTGAATTTTATCCTTCATTTCAAATATTTGTCTTCTTGCTAGAAACCAGAATCGCATTCTCTTGCGACCCTGGTTTCTTTTATTTGTCAAGGCTAAGCGCATAATAAATTTTTAACATATAACGACACCTGTACAATGAGTCAAGATTTACAAAATGAGCCCATATTAAAAGAGAACAAAGACCGGTTCGTTCTATTCCCTATCAAACACCACAACATCTGGAAATACTATAAACAGGCTGAGGCTAGCTTCTGGACAGCTGAAGAAATTGATTTGGGCCACGACCTGAAGGACTGGGCAAACCTTAATGATGGAGAAAGGCATTTTATCACGCACGTGTTAGCCTTTTTTGCAGCCAGTGACGGCATTGTAAATGAAAATCTGGCTGAACATTTTGTGGGTGAAGTACAATATACAGAAGCCAAGTTTTTCTACGGATTTCAAATCGCTATTGAAAACATACACTCCGAGACGTATTCACTTCTGATTGATACGCTCGTAAAAGACAACAAAGAAAAGGACAAGCTTTTTCATGCCGTTGAGACCATGGATTGCGTGAAGAAAAAGGCAGATTGGGCTTTAAGGTGGATCGATCAGGGGAATTTCACGGAACGGCTGATTGCCTTTGCAGCCGTAGAAGGTATTTTCTTCTCAGGCTCATTTTGTTCCATTTTCTGGCTGAAGAAAAGAGGCCTAATGCCCGGCTTGACTTTTTCCAATGAACTGATCTCCCGTGACGAAGGTCTGCACTGTGATTTTGCATGTCATCTGTACACAGAACACGTGGTTAACAAATTGCCGGAAGAAAGAGTGATTTCAATCATAAAAGATGCTGTTGAGATTGAGAAAGAATTTGTAACCGATGCGTTGCCGGTGAATCTGATCGGCATGAATGCCGTGCAAATGAGGCAGTACATCGAGTTTGTTGCTGACCGCTTGCTCAACGAGTTGATCGGCAAAAAGGTGTACAATGCCACCAATCCTTTTGACTTCATGGAGATGATCTCATTGAGAGGAAAAACCAATTTCTTTGAGAAGCGAGTAGCGGAATACCAGAAGGCGGGAGTCATGAACAGTACGGAAAAAGATTCGTCTCCTAAGTTTTCATTGAATGAAGATTTTTAATACCTTGAGAAACATTTTTTAAACTATTTTTTTACCCCCAAACAACCCAACATGCTTGTAGTTAAACGTGACGGACACAGAGAGTCCGTAAAGTTCGACAAGATCACCGCACGTATTGAAAAACTATGCTATGGCCTTGATACCAAGTTCGTAAACCCGGTAGAAGTGGCCATGAAGGTGATTAACGGTTTGTACGATGGAGTTTCTACTCAGGAACTCGATAATCTGGCTGCTGAAATAGCCGCTTCGATGACCACCAAACATCCTGATTTTGCCAAGCTGGCTGCCAGGATTGCTGTTTCAAATTTGCATAAGACGACCAGTAAGTCCTTTTCAAATACCATGAAAAGGCTTTACCAGTACATTGATCCAAAAACGGGTCAAAATGCACCTTTGATCTCAAAAGAGACCTGGAAAGTTATCAAAGCACACGCTGCGGAACTCGATGAGGCCATCATCAATGACCGGGATTTCAGCTATGACTACTTCGGCTTCAAAACACTGGAGCGTTCATACCTGATGAAAATGGATGGCAAAGTGGTTGAACGTCCTCAGCATTTGCTTATGCGTGTAGCCGTTGGTATTCATGGAGAAGATATTCCTTCAGCTATTGAGACTTACGACCTGCTCTCAGAGAAATGGTTTACCCATGCAACACCTACCCTCTTCAATGCGGGCACACCTAAACCTCAACTGTCGTCATGCTTCCTGCTTACCATGAAGGATGACAGCATTGACGGCATCTATGATACTTTGAAAAATTGCGCCAAGATTTCCCAATCAGCGGGCGGAATTGGCTTAAGCCTACACAACATACGTGCGAAGGGATCCTATATCAAGGGAACAGGCGGAACATCCAATGGCATTGTGCCCATGTTGCGCAACTTTGATATGACAGCCCGCTACGTAGATCAGGGAGGTGGAAAGCGCAAAGGAAGCTTTGCCATGTACCTGGAGCCGTGGCATGCGGATATCTTTGATTTCCTTGAGCTGAAGAAAAATCACGGCAAAGAGGAAATGCGTGCCCGCGACCTGTTCTACGCCCTTTGGATACCTGATCTTTTTATGAAGCGTGTGGAGAACAACGAAATGTGGTCGCTGTTCTGCCCTAATGAAGCACCCGGACTAGCAGATTGCTGGGGTGAAGAGTTTGAGAGACTCTATGAAAAATATGAGAACGAAGGCAAATTTCGCAAACAGGTAAAAGCTCAGGACTTGTGGTTTGAAGTTCTTGAAGCGCAAATAGAGACCGGAACACCATACATGCTGTATAAGGATGCCGCCAATCGCAAATCAAACCAGAAGAACCTGGGTACTATTAAGTCAAGCAACCTGTGTACTGAGATTATGGAGTACACCTCGGCTGATGAAATAGCGGTGTGCAACCTGGCTTCTATTGCATTACCCAAGTTTGTTACAGAAGATGGCCTGACTGCCGGCCATGTTGGAAAATTTGATCACCAGAAATTATA
>CAYTBO010000100.1:0-10069 GCA_964436055.1 uncultured Ohtaekwangia sp. | reverse complement strand
CCGCCAACCCAATCCCAGAATACAAACATATTGTCCGGGTCTATACCGAATTCTTTTACAGCAGTTGTATTGGTTGAGACAGCCACAAAATGTTTGGCAACATCGCCTTTATTCTGAGATTTATCCAAAAACCATTCTCTGGCAGAGATGGCATTTGTCATGGTTTCTTGCGTAGTAAATGTTTTGGAGGCAACTATGAAAAGCGTTGTTTCCGGATTTAATAATTTTAATGTCTCAGCCAGGTGTGTACCATCTACATTGCTAACAAAGTGTGGCCTTATGTGTGTATGAAATGGGCGTAAGGCTTCTGTTACCATCAATGGACCAAGGTCTGATCCGCCTATCCCTATATTAACAATATCCGCGATGGCTTTGCCGCTATACCCCTTCCATGTTCCACTAATAATTTTTTCTGAGAATGACTCAACCTGTTTCAACACCCGATTTATATCAGGCATTATATCTGATCCATTTACCAGGATAGGGCTGTTACTTCTATTTCGCAGGGCGATGTGAAGTACGGATCGGTTCTCTGTTTGATTAATGCGTTCCCCTGTAAACATAGCGTCAATGGCGTCATTCAATTTGCATTCATGTGCCAATTGAATCAGCAGTTTTAAGGTGTGTTCACTGATTCTGTTTTTGGAATAGTCCACCAATAGCTCTTCAAATTGGAGGTGGAGTTTTTGAAACCTGTCTGGATCTTGCGCAAACATATCCAACATGTTGATCTTCTCGACTTCCTTAAAATGCTTTATCAGTTCATTCCACGACTTTGTAGTTGTAGGGTCAATATTTTGCATGATTTTAGGAATAGTAAGGAAGGCAAATGTATCTAATTGATAAGTATTTTTATGAACTGTTTGAACGGAGAAGAGTAGTGAACTGAGCCCACGACTGGATAGCATGGATAAGGAATGGGCTCGCGAAAAGGGTTTCCGTCCTGGCTATAAACCGGTTTCGCGATTTGGTGGATGTTTTTTGCTCGATTCCGTGAACTTTTGACTTGGTTTAAAGTTACTATTTTGGGTGGATGAACTTACTTCATCTAACTTTGTATTCGCTCTAATCGTATGAGGTATGCTATAATTTTTATTTTAGGTCTGTCGGCTTGCAGCGAAAGCACGGAAATCCGACTCCAAAAATTCCTCTTGAAGGGAAACCAGGAAGCTTCCAACAAAAATTACGATCAGGCGATTGCTTATTTCCAGGAGGCAGTTCGTATTGAGCCGTGTTTTTTGGATGGATTGAATAACCTAGGAACAGTTTATTTCCGGCAGCAGAAATATGATCTGGCTTTATCCCTTTACGAAAAAGCAATTGCATGCGATCCGGGGTTCGCTAATGCTTACTTTAATAGAGCAAATACTTTTTATGAGCTGAAAGAGTATTTCAGTGCACTGCAAGACGCAAACAAGATTGTGGAACTAAAACCCGATACCGCTCTGGCTCATTTTATGCGAGGCCTCATCTGGACAAAACTTAGGGATTTTGACGCTGCTAAAGACGCATTTTCAATTGCCTATGAACTGGATAACTACAATGTGGAGTTTCTTGTCAACAGGGCTAACGTTTTTTACTATCTAAAACAATATGACAGTGCGAGGTTGGATCTGTCAAAGGCCATTCAAAAGTCTCCTGATGAGCCTATTATTTATAACACCCTGGCATTGATTGCTATCGAAGAGAATCAACTGGAGGAAGCGTTGCTTCAAATAAACAAGGCCTTGCAACTATCACCAGATGAATCTTACTTTGCCAATAATAGAGGTTACATTTATTTAATGAGAGGGGATTTGGATGAGGCTGAACAAAACATTAATTCCAGTATCGCAACTGATCCAGGGAATGGGTGGGCTTATCGCAACAAGGGCATATTCTATTTACTAAAACAAGACTATGGCAATGCAGAACGCTTACTAACACAGGCTCTTGAAATGGATGCTTTTATTGACAAGGTTCATTTCTATTTGGGAACAGCATATCTCAAGAACGGAAAAAAAACATTGGCTTGTCAGCAATTTGAGTTGAGTGAACAAGCAGGTGATGCCATACTGACTGCTGACTTAATAAAGATGTGCAGATGATTGACTTTGATTTTCTTGTAAGTCGGTTAGAGGCAAGATTGAAGCAGCCGTTACCAGGTCCAACTGCACATGAGCGGATGAGGGCTGTGCCGATTGACAATTCAATTCCACGCTTTGCGCATAAAACCCCACCACGGCCCGGTAGTGTACTATTGGTTTTATATCCGGATGCTGATAGAATTTTATTCCCACTCATTAAGCGCCCCGATTATGAAGGGATGCACAGCGGTCAGATAAGTTTTCCGGGAGGTAAGGCAGAGGAGGGTGAAGACACCATTACCACCGCATTACGGGAGGGAAATGAAGAGATTGGAATTGATCAACAATCCATTCATGTTATCGGTCAGTTGAGTAATTTCTTTGTCATTCCTAGCAACTTCATGGTTACACCTGTGATTGCGTATGCTTCCAGCAAACCACTTTTGATACCTGATCCCATTGAAGTGGCTAGAATCCTGCATGGTGATGTTGAATCAATTCTGCCTGATTCGGTTATCCTGCAAAAGGAAATAACGGCTGCAAAAACATTTCAAATGAACGCACCGCACTTTGAAATTGAACAGGAAGTTGTTTGGGGGGCAACCGCCATGATGCTCAACGAGTTCAGAACCATTATCAATGAGATTTTGGAAAAGTGATGCTGGACGCTGGATACTAGATTCTGGATACTAGATACTAGATACTAGATACTTATGAACTATCAAACCTTGCTTTGCGAAACCTTAGCAGCATAGGCTTCCAGTTTGCCGATTTCCTGATCAATCATGAACAAACCAACACCTTCTTCACCAATCAGCGCAAACAATTCTACCGCTCTGCGTGCCAGTGTTTCTTCCTCGCGTTGCTCACTTACAAACCACTGCAGAAAATTAAAGGTTGCAAAATCCTTAATCTTAAAACAATGATCTACCAGTTCATTGATAGATTCTGTTACCGCAATTTCATGTTTTAAGGTTTGATCAAAAACTTCCCGAAGACTCTTGAAGATATGTTTTATGCCCGTCACCTCTGGTTGAAGTGCATGCCCGCCGGCCGCATTCACATATTTAAAGAGCTTGAGCATATGCATCCGCTCTTCTTCAGCATGGTTGTACAAAAACTGGCTTGACGTTTCATAACCTTGCGTTTCGCACCATGATGCCATCGACAAATAATAAGCAGATGATTTTCCCTCCATTACAATTTGTTTGTTAAGCAGCGCCTCTGTTTCCTTGGTTAGCGATCGGGTAGGGGTGATCATTTGTTTTGTCTGCTTTTTCATTCTTCTTTTCTTTAGTAAAGTACTATCTTCTCCTCAACACTTTTTTGCTTACCTTCTTCTTTGCTTTAGAAGTTGCTTTCTTAGCCTTCTTTGCCACCTTCTTAAGGGACTTCTTTGCTTTGGTCACCGTCTTCTTTGCTTTTCCAGCTACCTTGCGCGCAACTTTCCTGACTGCCTGCTTGGCGCTTTTTACTTTCGCTTTTGCTTTTTTGGCCACCTTTTTCACAGCCTTTTTTCCTGCGCTTTTAATGGTCTTTTTCTTTAGTGCGGAAGCTTTTCCCGAAGGCGTTTTCGCAATTAGATTTAGTGCAGAGCCCGCTTTAAACCACCCAATCTGACCAGCATTGTAGCTGTGGTTCACCTTGATGGTATCCTGGGTGCCATTCTGATGATTCAACACAAGTGTCAGTTGCTTATCGGGGGCAAAACCGGTAAGGTCAACGATATCAATACTATCCTCTTCCTGGATTTTATTGTAATCCGATTCGTTGGCAAATGTAATCGCCAGCATACCCTGCTTCTTGAGGTTGGTCTCGTGAATTCTCGCAAATGACTTCACCAAAATAACGCGTATACCCAGATGGCGCGGTTGCATAGCAGCATGTTCGCGTGATGACCCTTCGCCATAGTTGTGATCACCAACCACAATCGTAGGAATGCCTGCTTTTTTGTACGACCGCTGTGTATCAGGCACTGGTCCATACTGACCCGTCAATTGGTTCTTTACATTATCCGTTTTTTCATTAAAGAAGTTGACAGCACCAGTCAATGTATTGTTAGATATATTATCCAGGTGCCCCCTGAATCTCAACCATGGTCCGGCCATGGAGATGTGGTCTGTTGTACATTTTCCCTTCGCTTTGATTAACACCTTCATGCCCGCGAGGTTTTTTCCATCCCATGGTGTAAAAGGACTCAATGCCTGCAAGCGATTAGAATCCTTGGCAATTTTTACATGGACTTTGCCTCCATCTTTGGCAGGGGCTAGGTAGCCTGCATCTTTTACAGCAAAACCATTTGGAGGAAACTCGACACCACTGGGCTCATCCAATCTAACCTGCTGACCATCTTCATTGGTAAGGGTGTCTTTCAGGGGATTAAAAGTAAGGTCACCTGCTATGGCAAAAGCCGTAGTAATCTCCGGTGAAGCTACAAACGCATGCGTGTTGGGATTTCCGTCATTGCGCTTAGCGAAATTCCTATTGAATGAGGTTATGATCGAATTCTTCCGGTTCGGATCATTGGAGTGACGGGCCCATTGTCCGATGCAAGGGCCGCAGGCGTTGGCCAGCACCACGCCACCCATTTTTTCAAATATATCAAGATATCCATCCCGATCTACCGTATATCGCACAAGTTCAGAACCTGGCGTAATGGTAAACTCAGCCTTTGTTTTAAGCTTTTTATCCACCGCTTGTTTAGCTAGCGATGCGGAGCGAGTAATATCTTCATACGAGGAGTTTGTGCATGAACCAATCAACCCGACTTCAAGTCTTTGTGGCCAGTTATTTGTCCTCACTTCATCTGCAAACCTGGAAATAGGAATAGCACGATCCGGAGTGAAGGGACCATTTACATGCGGTTCCAGCGTTGACAAGTCAATTTCGATTACCTGATCAAAATATTTTTCTGGGTTTTTATAAACTTCAGGATCGCCGGTGAGGTGTTCCTTTACTTTGTCAGCAAGGTCTGCCACTTCTTTTCTGCCGGTTCCCCGCAGGTATTCCGCCATCTTCTCATCATAACCAAACGTTGAGGTGGTTGCACCTATTTCAGCGCCCATATTACAAATCGTACCCTTACCGGTGCAGGATAAACTGTTGGCTCCGGGCCCAAAGTATTCGACAACGGCACCGGTTCCTCCTTTCACGGTAAGGATACCCGCTACTTTCAGTATCACATCCTTGGAAGCGGTCCATCCGCTAAGTTTGCCGGTCAGTTTTACACCAATCAATTTGGGGAATTTCAATTCCCATGCCATGCCGGCCATCACGTCCACCGCATCAGCTCCACCCACACCGATGGCGATCATGCCTAATCCACCGGCATTTACCGTGTGCGAGTCGGTTCCAATCATCATTCCGCCAGGGAAAGCGTAATTCTCCAGCACTACCTGGTGAATAATCCCGGCACCAGGTTTCCAGAAACCGATACCGTATTTATTAGATACGGATTCCAGAAAATTAAATACTTCACCGCTCGCTGTTATGGAATCTTTAAGGTCTTGTTTGGCTCCGTTCTTTGCCAAAATAAGGTGATCGCAATGAACGGTAGAGGGAACCTTCACTTTGGGAATCCCCGCAGACATGAATTGCAATAGCGCCATTTGCGCGGTAGCATCCTGCATGGCCACACGGTCCGGAGAGAAGTCTACATAGGATTTACCCCTGCCAAAATTCTGGATTGGTTGATCACTGTGAAGGTGGGTAAAAAGAATCTTCTCGGTAAGCGTAAGCGGCCGATTGGCCACTTTTCTTGCTTTTGCAATTCGGGCCGGTAGGGCTTTGTACACGGCCTTAATCATGTCTAAGTCAAAAACCATAGGTATGTCTAAAGTTGAAACGCTAAGGTACTAAAAAGGTGGGGGATTTAAGAAGGGGCATTGAGCAAATTTGGACTTATAAAAAGTCCTGTTGAACTGATTTCAGGTTGCTTGTTACCAGTAACTGGCAACCAGCATCCTGCAACTATTTGCTATTGATATAATTCAGAAACTCTCGCTTTGCATCTTCGTCCTTAAACTTACCGGAGAAGTAGGCAGTTCCTGTTTTGCTGTTGGTGTCTCCGACTCCGCGTGAAGCCACACACATGTGATTGGCATCAATAACCACACCTACATGCTGCGTACCGAGCGCTCTTTCAATCTCTTTACCGATCTGCACGGTAAGGCGCTCCTGAACCTGAGGACGCTTGGCGTAATATTGAACGATACGATTGATTTTGGATAACCCGATTACCTTGCCCGCTGAGAAATAAGCTACGTGTACTTTGCCATAGATAGGAACAAAATGATGCTCGCAGTGACTGTAGAATGTAATATCCTTTTCCACCAGCATCTGATCGTAATTGTATTTGTTGTCAAAAAGTCTGGCATGCGGTCTGTTCTTGGGATTCAGTCCACTGAAGACTTCCTTAACATACATCTTGGCCACCCTTCTCGGTGTGCCACTCAGGCTATCATCATTCAAGTCCAATCCTAAAATAGTCATGATCTCCCTGAAGTGTTTTTCAATTTTGTCTACCTTCTGGTCATCATCCAGTTCAAAGGCATCCTGACGAATGGGTGTCTCCCATGAACTCAATATGTGATTCTCATCAAACTCGTCTGTGAGTGGTTTAATGGGCTGGATATTCAACGAAATTTCTTTCTGTCTCATAGAGTTTGATTTTAAGATCGAATCGATTGTCAATGTGCTGCCTTAGTATTCTCCAGATCACAACAGCGATATTCTCCGCAGTTGGATTTAGATTTTTAAAATATACTGTATCCAGGTTTAGATTTTTGTGATCGAAGACGTTGGTTACGTGTTCCTTAATCAGGTCGCTGAGTTGCTTCATGTCATATACGTAACCTGTCTCAGGGTTGGGTTCTCCCGTCAACGTTACGATCAACTCATAATTATGACCGTGGTAGTTAGGGTTGCTACATTTACCAAAGACTTCGCTGTTTTTTGTATCAGACCATGCCGGATTGAAGAGCCGGTGCGCTGCATTAAAATGCTCTTTTCTGGATATCGCTATTTTCATTCTTGCTACTGAAAGAACACCAATTTATGCAAAAGGTTCTTTGCCTCCAGTGCAAATTTTGAATTATTAAGCTGAAAACAGTGCTAGAAGTTGCTAGTAGACCTATCGTGGAAGTTGAGTAGCGACATTTTTATGCCCAGCAAGATTTCGTGGGTATTAAATTGAGTTCCCACAGAGTTTGCTGTTGGAATTTCAAATGTATAACCCAGGCGGAACTGGTCTTTCAATAACGCCTGAAGTTGCAGACCATACGTATTAAAGTTTCGGGTGAAAACACCTGCCTGATAGATTTGATCAATGTTGACATTGAAATTAAGATCTGTGGATACAGGTGAACCCTTGACGGTCCTAAATAAAACAGCAGGCTTTAAACGGATGCGTGAACTCATGGTGAATACATAAGACCCAAACAGGTAGTAATGTTGGTTGTATAGATCAAACTGGTCACCCTGGTTGCTTTTGAAGGTGGTACTCAACAAGCGGGGCACGGATAGCCCCACAAAAAACTTTTCACTTTTGATGGCCGCGCCCGCTCCGATATTGGGTTTAGTCAGATTTTCATTATTAGTGAATGCGGGATCTCCAGGGTCGGCAAGGTTAAGTTGGCTGGCATCACTTCTGAAATTGATGACTCCTGCCTGCATCCCAAAGCTGAATACTTTGTCTTCTAATTGTAATTTATAAGATCCTGCCGCCTGAAACTCTGTGTTCGTTACGTTGCCAATCTTATCCTGTACAATCAGCAGTCCTGCTCCCACACGATTGTCCACCAGCGAAATGTGACTATTTAAATTAAAAGTAGTTGGGTTGCCTTCAAAGCCGCCCCATTGTGAGCGGTAAGAAAGTGATGCATTGAAATTATTATTCAACCCGGCATAAGCAGGATTGATCACCATAGGATTAAGGATATACTGAGAGTAAAGCGGATCCTGTTGGGCTAAACTAAGATTCACAAAACTTGAACTTACCAATAGAATGAGTATTAATTTTTTCATACTTTGGAGTCAGTTGACCCGATTATCTTACTTGTTCAATCAATACTTAAATATACCAAATAGGTGATCAGATTATCTAGCATAAACATGTGATACCCTATCGCTTCAAAGTCAGGTATCCCTCCAGGGATTCCCGTCCATTGGAAAACTCAATTTTATAGAAATAAACTCCGCTACCCAGGTCTTTTCCATCGTCACTTACCCCTTCAAATCTTCGTGTGTCATTGTCATAATTGTCAATCTCAAATACTTTATCACCCCAGCGGTTGAAAATGGTGACTTTGTTCTCCGCGCCCAGCGCCACAATATTGTCCAGCTGGAAAAAATCATTCCGTCCGTCCCCATTGGGGGAAATTCCATTGCGCACGATGATTTCGCCAGCCACCAGAATAGAAATTTGAGCAGACGCAGGTACGCCGATTTCGTCCCGCACTTCGATAGTCAGGTTGTCCGCACCGGCAAAAGATACGTTGCTGTAGTCAACGCTTAGGGTCGAAGTGCTCAGGTTAATCGTTGCCATTGCGCCACTCACCGGTTCCTGGGTGATTATGAAAGTGGTGGGGTCCAGGTTGCCATCGGGGTCGGAAACGATGGAGAGCAAATTCAGGGAAACCTGCCCGTTCACTACCGTGTTCAATTGGCTGGGTGTTATCACTGGAGCCTGGTTCACCACGGAGATATTGATGGTTGCCTGGGTGCTTGCACCGAGTAAGTCGCTGGCTCCGATGATCAGGTTATCACTGCCTGTAAAGTTGGTGCCCGCATAATTGATAGTGAGGATGGTACCGGCAATGGAAGCGAGGGCGCTACTGGCCGGGGCCTGAACAATAGCGAAAGAACCAGGGTCCAGGTTATTGTCGGGGTCGGAGATGATGGTCGTCAGGTCCAGCGTGAGTGTTTGATTGGCCGTTACCGTCAAGGGGACTGGGGAAATAACCGGGGGCTGGTTAACAGCAGTTACATTTAATGTTATTGCATTAGAAACAACGTTGCTATCATCTTCGCCATCGCTTACAAAAAGCTCAACAGAACGTGAAGAAGCAGGAGGCAGCAGCACGGTGCTGCGGTACTGCACACTGCGTAAAGCAGCCTGGTAGTTGGCGATACTGGAGGTGCCCGTTAAAGTAAGTACCCCCGAGGCCGCGTTATATGATCCCGAGATGCCGTTTTGGTTTGAAAAAACTAGCTCATCGCCCGCAACCAGTGTTGATGGCGAGATGGAAACCAGTGCTGATTCCAACACTGCGTCATCAGCATCCCCAACTGTTAGGGATCCATCGATCGCTACCGGTGTACCCGTGTATTCCACGGCCGGGTTGGCCGTAGCAAGCACTGGCGCATCGTTAGGGAAGGTGACCGAAACGCTGAGCGCGGCTAAAGGCGGTGTCGTAAAGTCCGTATCAAAAGCCTGAAAGATTATGTCTTTAGTTACTACTGTAGTCCTTCCTGCTTTCGAACCACCCTTGCGACCTCCGGACACAGGCTTGGTGCCTGTAAAATTATAGGTAACCGACCTGAATATGTTTTGGTACGTGCTCACCGGTGCCAGTCCGGAGAGGGTGAGCACACCCGTATTGGTATCAAAGCTTCCTACTACCCCGCCTTGTGGTGTGAAGGACAGGATGTCGCCTGCCTGGAAATTCTGAATGGTAATGGTTGCGCTAGCGATGTTATCGCCATCGGGGTCTGCCAGGGTAAGGCTGGCATCCAGCGTAACCGCCCCGGACCCAAAAGTGTAGCTGCGCGAAGGTTGGCTAAACACCAGTACGGGCGGAGGGTTTGTATTTTCAAAGTAGGTAATCCGGCCATCTTCAGATCCTGTGGGTGAATTACCCCCGTTGCCCATGAAAGCATCAAGGTCACCATCGCCATCCGCATCAAAAAACGTGGTATTTCCTCCTCTTGGTGAAGCTGCCGCTATAATTGGCATAGCATTTTCTGTAAAAGTGCCATCGCCATTATTGGCAAAAAAACGGACA
>CAYTBO010000099.1:0-10494 GCA_964436055.1 uncultured Ohtaekwangia sp. | reverse complement strand
ATCAATTTTACGGTAGGAGGAAAAATTCCATCCAACCCTGGCGATCTCTCCGATCCAACCAGAAACAATATTGATTTTCCCATGTATTACCAAACCAGCCTGGGTACGTATGATTTCATCACTGGCATCTCTTTAATTACCCGCAACTGGCTCTTCGCTACAGGCCTTCAACATCCATTCAACGAAATCGGTAATGAATTTGTATTGGAGGAGTGGAGAGAACCTGTTTATCCGGATTTTAACTACGTCCTCACCTATGATCAATCCAACAAGCTTAAAAGAGGAACAGACGTTATGTTGCGGGCGGAACGCAACTTCCGTTTTTCCCAATTCAATTTTTCATTAGGCGCATTACCCATTTTCAGAATCACAAAAGATGAAATTGAAGACCCGCTTACCGGCCGGCGTGTAAAAGTAGACGGCTCCTCAGGAATGGCACTTTCTGTAATCGGCACATTTGGATACAGTATCAATGTAAAATCCGGTGTGCGGCTGCTAATGGGTGCAAAAATTACAGAGCGTGATGTAAACCCAGATGGACTTACCCGTAATATTGTTTCGACTTTTAGCTACTACTATCGATTCTGATGGGAATGAGAAATAAATTTGTTGCATTATTCCTGGTTGCAATTCCGCTTTACTCTATTGGTCAGGAATTAAATATTAGAACGCTGGATTCACTCCTGCTGGATGCCAATTACCAGGAAGTGATCAGGTTAACCGCAAATTATCCAAACGCATCAACTTATTCCAATGTTCACATTAACACTAAACGTGTTCAGGCATTCATCAGATCAGGAAAAATAAATGAAGCAAGGGAAGGAATCGTTCAACTTCAACAAAATGCCGGACAGTTAGCGGAGAAAAAAGAGCTTGCCATGGCATTGGTCAATTCCGTTAAGGGTTCTTTACATATGAACGAAGGACGAAACGATCTGGCTTTAGATGCCATACAGTTGTCCATTGAATCATTTGACCTATCCGGAAATAACAATACGTTAGAAACTGCTGATGCGATCGCTACCTTAGGCATCATCTATACGATCACGGGCAAAGTTCAGCAAGCTGAGGAGCAACTGCTAAAAGCGCTTTCGATCAGAAAAAGCCAACTACCCGAAAAGCATGAATTGATTGCCGCCAGTTACAACGATTTGGGACTCGTTTATACCAGCATCGATCCGGACAAGTCGTTGGAATACTATGATCAGGCATTGGAAGTATACCAACAATTGCACGAAGAAACACACCCAAAAATCGCTATTGCCAACACAAACCTGGGTGTAATTTACCGTGAGTTGGAATTTTATGGAGACGCCATAAATAGCCTTGAAACCGCCAGGGACATCTGGAATATGGTCTATTCGCAACCTCATCCATCTAAGGCACTTGTTCTTTCCAACCTCGGACAAACTTATCTGAAAATGGGCGATGCCACTGCCGCAGAACAATTCTACAATCAATCACTCAACATGTATCAGGAAAGCTATGGGGCAAAGCATCCCGATATTGCCTCTACGCTGAATGCCATGGGAAATATCAAAATCTCACAACGAAAATATAATGAGGCGTTAAGTTTCTATCAAAAGGCGCTTCAAGCGAATGTAAACGAGTTTGACAATAATGATATTACTGTCAATCCGAAAGTAGACAATTACTATAATGGCAATGTCTTACTATACACATTGCTCTTAAAAGCGGAAGCATTTGAATCAAGATACCTCGGGGAAACACTTAAGTTCTCTGATTTGTTGCTAAGCATTCAGTCCATTCAAAAATGCGATACACTTATCGAAAACCTAAGAACCCAAATTACCAATGAAAGCGACAAGATAGCATTAGGCACAATAGCCAGTGAAGTGTATGCTAATGGTGTGCGCATAGCCCATAGCCTGGCCATGAATGCCTGGAAAAAAGCCGGTTATCGCGAAATGGCTTTCTACTTTGCCGAGAAGAGTAAATCGGCAGTACTCCAGGATGCGATTTCTGATTCAAATGCGAAATCATTTGCCGGGATACCGGATGAACTGCTGGAGGAAGAAAAATACCTGAAAGCATTGACCGTTTATTGCAATCAACAACTGGCGATGAAGCCTTCAGCAGAAGAAGAACAATCACTAAGGGATATCCTTTTCAAGGTAAACCGTGATTATGAAACTTTTGTAAAAAACCTGGAAGAAAAATTTCCCGAATATTACAACCTAAAATTCAATTCTAATGCGGCATCTATCCCGCAAATACAATCCAGGCTAAACATCAAAACCGCCGTGATCAGTTACTTTATGGATGAAAAGAATAACCGGCTTTACACTTTTGTGATCACCCGGAGTAACTATAAAATTCTTGACAATGAAATCCCCGCTGATTTTGACAAACAAATAACCGGTTTGAGGAATAGTTTGTTTTATAATGAACTTGGTATTTACAAATCTACTGCCGACAAGCTATCAAAAGCCATAGTACCACCTGTGCCCGGCGGGATAACACACCTGATAATTATACCAACCGGTCGCATGGGTGTGATCCCATTTGAAGCCTTGTTTACACGACCCTCAAAAAATATAACCGACTATAGCCTGCTTCCCTATATGCTCAATCAATACAGCATAAGCTATGAATTCTCTGCCGGGCTCATCTTGCAAAAAAACGAAATGAATCAGTCCCCAAATACCCCTCCCTCTATTTTGCTTTGTGCTCCGGTGGAATTCACCAGCAATTCGAAACTGGGAACCTTGCCGGGCACGGAACAAGAGGTAAATGAAATCGAATCATTATTTGCCGACAGAAAATTTAAAACCGAAAAATTGCTAAGGCAAAATGCCGATGAAGATAATATCAAATCCGCGGCTATTAAGGGATATCGCTATTTACATTTTGCCACACATGGTATTGTGGATGAAGAGAATCCGGAGCTGTCGCGAATATTTTTGAACCAGGGAGAAAATGAAGATGGAAATCTATATTCAGGGGAAATATACAACCTTGAATTGGACGCTGACCTGGTTACGTTGTCGGCCTGCGAAACGGGTTTGGGGAAGATATCCAGAGGAGAGGGTGTAATCGGACTTTCCCGAGCTCTTGTATACGCTGGAGCCAGACGTATTATCGTTTCATTTTGGAGAGTCGCTGATACTTCTACCTCTCAATTAATGACCGATTTTTACACCCAATTGCTAGGTGCCAATAACCATGATTTTTCGGGTGCACTCAGGGCCGCCAAAAGAGACATGATTCTCAAAAAAACCTATGCGGCACCCTATTACTGGGCACCGTTTGTAATAATAGGCTATTGAAAGGTGAAAAATAAAAAAACCTCAAAATCTTGCGAAATTTGAGGCTTTATCTCTATTTCTCCCTGACCATACAGTAGTTAGTGGGGATACCACTCCTACTGTGAAGGGTCAGGTTCACACAGTGTAACGCTATGGCAAAAAGCTAATTGACTGTGTTCTTAAGAGAACCCTAAGATAGGGTCTTCAGTTTCACTTTTCCTATAAAAAATCCAAAACTTTGTTTAACCTGAAAAATTGACCTTTTTTGCGACATATTTTCATGCTGGAAGACAACTACAAACAACGAGGGCTTAGAAACAAATTAGTCAAAAAACTGCGTTTAAAGGGCATATCGGATGAAAGGGTTTTAGAGGCTATTGGAAGGGTACCCAGGCATGTCTTTTTTGATGATGCCTTGCTGGGCCATGCCTATGAGGACAAGGCTTTTCCCATAGGTGAGGGTCAAACTATTTCACAGCCGTATACAGTGGCTTTTCAGACAGAGAAATTGGGTGTTAAGCGGGGTGATAAAGTCCTTGAAATTGGCACAGGATCAGGATACCAGGCCTGCATCTTATTGGAGATGGGAGCTACTGTTTATACAATAGAGTATAACAAAGCCCTGTATGAACGAACCAGGAGCTTTTTACCAAAAGTGGGCTATCTACCCTATTTTGCATTTGGCGATGGATCCAGAGGAATGCCTGCAAAGGCTCCATTTGACAAGATATTAGTAACTGCCGGTGCGCCGGTAATCCCGGATGAGTTAACCAATCAACTGGCAGAGGGAGGAGTACTGGTTATCCCAGTCGGCGATCGGGAGCGCCAGAAAATGGTAAGAATAACTTCAAAAGACGGAACGTTGGTGAAGGAGGAATTTGACTATTTTGCCTTCGTACCCTTACTGGGGGAACAAGGCTGGAAGAAAAACTGACTTTTACCGAATCAGGAATTCCTTCAATTCATCATATTGAACGCTCAGCTTAATGGTTTGTTTTTCCTTACTCTTCAAGGCACTCAATCGTTGAGGTAATTCAATCTCGTGGTGAAGTGTCTTCTCTACCACTTCCTTAAATTTACCAGGATGTGCGGTCTCCAGAAAAACACCGGTTACGTTGGCGCTTCTCTGGTAAGCCTTCAGACCCAGATAACCGATTGCGCCGTGAGGATCCATGATGTACCCGCTTGATTTTTCTACGTTTCTCATAGCCTCGCGGGTTTCATCATCGCTGAATGCATATCCGCTGACCGTCGATGATATTGACTTGAAATCGTGATCGAACAATTCAAGCAATCGCGAAAAATTACTGGGGTTTCCTACGTCCATCGCATTACTGATGGTAGCAACAGAAGGCTTCGGAATAAATAGGTTGGTCGCCAGGTAATAAGGTACTACGTCATTCACGTTGGTTGCCGCAATAAAATGATGTGCAGGAAGTCCCATTTTCCAGGCCAGAATACCACCGGTAAGGTTTCCGAAATTTCCGCTCGGGACGGAAAACACAACCCGGTCATGATTTTTCAACCTGGCCAGAGCGAAGAAATAATAAAATGATTGCGGTATCAACCTCGCTATATTAATCGAATTAGCGGAAGTCATGGTTAGTTTCGATTTCAGCTCTTGGTCAGCAAACGCTGTCTTTACAAGCCGTTGGCAGTCGTCAAATGTTCCATCAATTTCAAGGGCAGTAACATTATCTCCAAGAGTAGTAAACTGTTTTTCTTGAAGCTCACTCACTTTTCCGGAAGGATAAAGCACAACCACCCGTATTCCTTCCACTTTGTGAAAGCCATGAGCAACCGCACTGCCCGTATCACCCGATGTCGCAACCAACACGGAAGTCACGGTGGATGCTTGTTTTGAAAAAAAACCAAGAAGGGAAGCCGTAAACCGTGCACCAAAATCTTTAAACGCGAGGGTGGGTCCATGAAATAATTCTAACGCCATTACCTGTTCTTCAATCTCAACAAGCGGGACATCAAAAAATACGGTGCTTTCAACAATTCTTCTAACTTCCTTATCCGGCACCACTTCCCCCATCCATAGTTTGGCAATTTCATAGGCAATGGAATCATTCGAGTGCCTCGAAATATTGTTTATAAAATCCTGAGGCAACCTTGGAATACGAGTAGGCATGAAAAGTCCGCCATCCGATGCCAGCCCTTGCATAACGGCCTCCTTCAAACTTACTCGTACATGCCTGTTGTTGGTACTGAAGAATTCCATATCCTCGCATTCAAATTATCCTCGCCCCTCGCTCGGTAATGGGAGAAACATAAACATCACTGGTAATTTTATACTTCTTGAAAATGGACTGAAATTCATTTCCAACCCCACGGGCGACCTCTTCCGAGCCAGACAAGGCAAACACAGAAGGTCCTGATCCAGAAATTCCGCTTCCCAGGGCCCCCAACGCTTGTGAGCGTTTCTTTATCTCATCAAATCCGGGAACAAATCCAGCGCGCAATGGTTCAGCAATTACATCTACAAGCGATCTGCTAATTAAATCCAAATCTGGTTTCATCAACCCAATCATAAGACCTGCAATATTGCCTGTCTGCGTTACAGCATCCTTCAAAGCAATTTGTGATTTCAATACGCGCCTGGAATCTTCTGTTCTCAATTCAATATGCGGATGCACTAATGCGCACCAAAGCTTCGCTTGAAATGGAATTCTTACAATGTCCAACGGTGTGTAGTTTCTGACAAGCACAAACCCACCTAATAAGGAAGGCGCTACGTTGTCGGCATGAGCCGAACCACAAGCAATTCGCTCCGCCTCCATAGCATGCGGTACAAGCTCTTCTATTGCCATCGGATTACCCATGAGATGATTTATTCCTATCAAAGCCGCAGCCGCACTGGCGCCACTCGATCCCATTCCACTTCCCAGAGGTAGGTTTTTTATAAGTTCAAGCTCAACACCCTGACTGCTTCCAAGCTGGGCAAGGTAGGATTTGATGGCCACACTGGCTGTATTCTTCAGCACTTGGCTAGGTAAATTTATACCCGATGGAAGAATCGACGTAATTCTAATTTCATTCCCCGGAATTAGCCTCAACAGCACTTCATCTCCTGGGCCCTCCATGGCAAATCCTAGCACATCAAATCCACAGTTCACATTAGAAACGGTAGCCGGAGCGAAAGCACGAACTGAGTTCATCGATGAGCTTTTTTTTCCGTGCTAAGATACTTATTAAAGCTCCTATCGCACTTAATCCGATAAATTTTATGAATTTTACAACTCACTAAAGCTTCTCATTTACACCGCTCATGATCCGAAAAAAAAAGTATCCCAGAGAGTCACTGGTTAGTATGACCGAGCTCGTGCTTCCAAACGATACAAATACATTCAACAACCTGATGGGCGGGAGATTGATGCATTGGATGGATATTGTTTCCGCCATAGCTGCGCAAAAACATTCTAACCACGTAGTGGTAACTGCCTCTGTGGACAATATCTCCTTTAAGTCTCCCATATTACTTGGCCATGTGGTAAACTTAAAAGCAAGGGTAACCCGTTCATTTAATACATCGATGGAAGTAAGAATTGATGTAGAAGCAGAAGATGTTCCTGCCGACAAAAGAATAGAGAGCAACTCCGCCTATTTTACATTTGTAGCGCTGGATAAAGAAGGGCATCCAACACCGGTGCCGGAAGTAGAGCCGGAAACCAACGAAGAGATTTTGCAATACGAGGGCGCACTCAGACGAAGGCAATTACGACTGATTTTGGCCGGAAGAATGAATCCAAAAGAAGCAACAGAATTAAAGTCTCTATTTGACATAAAATGATGACCAGTGCGGACCTTTTTGAGTTCACCTATTCAGAAGAGTTATACCTGATAGAACAACCCGTCACGGTGGTCATTGCCACGTCGTGGAAGAGCCTCAAAGACAGGGAGATCGGGTTACTGACAAAGATTCTTAATTCAGTAAAGCTGACCCTGGCGGGTATACGCATAGTGGAAGCCTCATCACTAAACTTGTTGGAATGGGTAGAAAAGCCTAAATACATTATCGGATTTGGGGTGAGGGTGTCAGGCGTTAACTTTTACGAGCTGATCACAACCCCTCACACCCAGTTGGTATTGGCCGATGAGCTCGCTGTACTTCACGATCAGGATGAGCTCAAGAAAAAACTGTGGGCAGCCTTAAAAAAGCAATTTTTGGGATGAGGGGACTGCTTTCAGTTATATTTTAATTTTTTGATGCTTATTCTATCTTTGCGGAGCTTTTAAAAGCCCTGTCAGGATTTAACCTGACATTTGATTTTTAATAAACCTAACTATATGCAGACTGTACTATATGTTTTACCCCTTTTCGGAGTGATGGGGTTATTGTATGTTATTTGGAAAAGTGCCTGGGTATCTCGGCAGGATGCCGGTACAGACAAAATGAAAAAAATTGCCGGCCATATTGCAGAGGGTGCAATGGCCTTTTTAAAAGCAGAATACAAAGTACTTTCCATTTTTGTATTGTGTGTAGCCTTACTTCTGGCTTTTACGGCCAGCAGTAAAACTTCCTCACCGTTAGTTGGTATTTCCTTTGTCCTTGGTGCATTCAGTTCAGCCTTGGCGGGATTCATCGGTATGCGTGTAGCTACCAAAGCCAACGTTCGCACCACACACGCAGCACGCACCAGTCTTGGACGAGCCCTTGAAGTAGCTTTTGCCGGAGGCTCGGTCATGGGGATGGGGGTAGTTGGAATTGGCGTACTTGGTTTAAGTGTTCTTTTTATTATTTATTCCAATATCTACGGCGTTGACAATCAGGCAAACCTTACACAGGTAATCACCGTGTTGACTGGTTTTTCATTTGGCGCTTCCTCTATTGCCTTGTTCGCCCGTGTGGGTGGTGGCATTTATACTAAAGCTGCCGATGTGGGTGCCGACCTGGTAGGAAAGGTGGAAGCAGGTATCCCAGAAGATCATCCATTGAACCCCGCCACGATTGCGGACAACGTGGGTGACAATGTGGGTGACGTGGCCGGCATGGGTGCCGACTTATTTGAATCCTATGTAGGATCGATCATTGGTACTATGGTACTGGGAGCTGCCTTCATGGTTCCCGGATTCGCGGATAATTTTGGAGGTCTTTCAGCGGTGCTCCTTCCACTTGTGCTTGCAGGTGTAGGAATCATAATGTCATTCATCGGTACTTTCTTTGTGAAGGTAAAAGAAGGAGGTGATCCTCAGAAAGCTTTGAACACGGGAGAGATTGTATCTTCTGTGATCATGATTATTGCATCCTGGTTTATCATCAAATGGATGTTACCTGCCGAAGGTTGGTGGTTTAAAGATCCATTGTATGCATGGGCAGATCCTGAAAAAGGTAATTTTTATAGTTCCACCGGAATTTTCATAGCCACTATTATTGGATTGGTTGCTGGATTATTGATCGGCCTGGTAACCGAATATTATACAGGCATGGGCAAAAAGCCCGTACTTTCTATCGTGCGTCAGTCTTCAACCGGTGCTGCCACGAACATCATCGCCGGACTTGGAGTAGGTATGATGTCAACGGCTATTCCTATTTTGATACTTGCGTTTGCTATAATCGGAGCCTTTCACTTTGGAGGACTCTATGGAATTGCAATCGCTGCTGTCGGTATGTTGTCCAATTTGGGAATACAACTTGCCGTAGATGCCTATGGCCCTATTTCCGACAATGCCGGTGGTATTGCTGAGATGTCAGAGCTTCCGGCTGAAGTACGTTCCCGAACAGACAAGTTGGACGCCGTGGGAAATACGACCGCGGCCATCGGAAAAGGCTTTGCCATTGGTTCGGCAGCCTTAACCGCTCTTGCTTTGTTTGGCGCCTTTATGACTACCGCTCACCTGGGATCGATTGATGTATCCAAAGCAAATGTGATGGCTGGATTATTCATTGGGGGTATGCTTCCCTTTGTATTCTCCGCGCTGGCAATGGGTGCCGTTGGCCGTGCAGCGATGGCCATGATTGAAGAGGTAAGAAGGCAGTTTGCCAACATCCCAGCATTGAAAGCCGCCCTTGAAGTGATGAGGAGAAATGGCGACAAGGAAATGAAAGACTGGACCTCAGAAGACCAAAAAACTTTCCAGGAAGCGGACGGGAAAGCTGAATATGGAAAATGTGTAGAGATATCCACTAAAGCGGCAATCAAGGAGATGGTACTTCCAGGTTTGATGGCAGTCGTAATCCCTGTGGCAATTGCCTTTGCGCCCGGTTTCGGCGTTGAAGCGCTTGGCGGCATGCTTGCCGGGGTGACTGTTTGCGGTGTGCTTATGGCAATCTTCCAATCCAACGCCGGGGGTGCATGGGATAATGCCAAAAAGAGTTTTGAAGAAGGTGTTGAAATCAACGGACAGATGTATTACAAAAAATCCGATCCGCACAAAGCAGCGGTGGTGGGCGATACCGTTGGTGATCCGTTCAAGGATACATCAGGACCCTCGCTGAATATCCTGCTTAAATTAATGTCCGTTGTAGCGTTGGTTATTGCTCCACTCCTGGTAAAATCAGAGGATTCAACCTCGACTAAAGCGGCTGAAAACCCGAAAATTGAAGTTGTAACCGAGGATAATCAGCCCGTTCAGGACGTGGAGTAACAATAATTTGTTCAAAAATAAGGTCGTGCCATAAGCATGACCTTTTTTTGTTTATTTTGAAATATGATACGAACAATTAAAATCTCAGGAATCCTGCTAATTGGGATGCTTGCCTCTACTCTATCATCAGCCCAGAATGTGTTGGGAAAATGGGTAACCATTGATGATGAAACCAATGAGCCAAAATCAATAGTGGAGATATTTAAAACAGGTGACGCATTACATGGCAAAATCGTCAAATTATTCCGCAAACCCGGAGAGGACCCCGATCCGGTATGTAGTAAATGTCCATCGGATGACACACGATATAATAAGAAAGTCCTTGGCATGGAAATCGTAAAGGATATGGAGGCTGACGATGACGAGTATGCCGGAGGAACCATTTTGGATCCTAAGGTTGGTAAGATATACCGATGCCGTATCTGGCGGGACGGTGAAAATCTGAAAGTAAGAGGTTACTGGGGTCCTTTTTATCGTACCCAGACCTGGAAGCCGTCTCAGTAATGCCATTTATCTTGATTTAACGATCTTTAGCTTACTAAACTTCCATTCAACACTAAACAAGGTTACCAGCAGTGGCATTCAGGGTATTCAATTCAGGTTCCAAGATGGACGAAAAAGAGATCTTTGAGAG
>CAYTBO010000098.1:3899-10758 GCA_964436055.1 uncultured Ohtaekwangia sp. | reverse complement strand
GCGAATTATGGTTAAAAGACACCGCTCGAAACGAAAAAACAGCTGCCAAAAACTATAACAGCTACCGCACTACCGGTAAAATAAAGTAAAAATTTTGCGATTCATTTTTCTTGCTGTCCTGATTATTACCGCGTCTTGCAAGGAGGATGATAGGTCTGTAAAAATTCTGGGCAATAATGAAGACCCTCAGAATCAGATTGCGGTAACGATCGCCAACATCCTGAATCAACACCTAGCCGATACCGTTTTTGTATCGAGTGGTATTGGTTCGTTGGCTAATCTCGATTCGCTCGAAAAGGGCAAAGCCGACTTGGGTATTGTTGATAACTATTCCCGTTTTAGCGACAAGGTGAATTCGATTATGCCCCTTTACCCACAAGTGTTGCATATTCTTTACAAAGAAGAATTACAGCCCAAATCCTTTCGGGATCTAGTACTTAATGGAAAAATTTTTCCGGGCCTTGAAGGTAGCGGTACCCTCCGGTTTGTGGAACTGCTCTTGCATGACTTAGGCATCAGTAAGGATAAATGCCAGTTTGTTGATGTCTATGATTACTTTGATGCCGATATCATTTTTTCCTTTACCGATCTGCTAACCCTTGAAGAGTTACGAGATCATCACGGATACAAATTATATAGCATCGATGCCATCGAAAACCTGGGTAAAGGTTCGCTGGCCGAATCAATCTGCACCCGGCATCCCCAGTTTGAACCTTACATCATCCCCCGCGATTTATACGGCCAGTTTAATGAAATCCCTATACTAACTGTAAAAGTAGAGGCCCTGTTGGTTTGCAGGGCCGATCTGGAATCAAAGCTGGTGTATAAAATCATTCAAACTCTATCCGAGAATAATCAAACAATAAAAGACATCAATCCGCTGCTGTATGAATTCTCTTCAGACTTCGATCCGCGCAAACTCACGTTTACGCTGCATCCCGCGGCCCGTGATTATCTTGATCGGCACGAGCCGTCTTTCTTTGAGCGGTACGCAGAAGTGTTTGGTGTGATCGTATCGATATTTGTAGCCTTGGCCAGCTCGATTTATACCATTACACAATTGCGCGACAAGAGACGCAAAAATAAAATTGATGTATATTACAGCAAATTAATTCACTATCGAAAGAAAATTGAAGCTACCGCTAAAGCTGAGGAACTTAAACAAATTGAATTCGAACTTAATAACCTGCTGGAAGTTACGCTTGATCTGGTTGCCCGCGAAAAAATTGCGGCTGATGAATCTTTTCTTATTTTTCTTGATGTAAGTAAAATTGTAATGAAAGAACTAAAAGATAAATCAAACAGTCTTTCCTTTACAGTGATGAGCAAATTTAACTGACAATGTTGGTTGCAGGTTTTTGATCACTTTCAGTTTCTCTATTTTTATTGCCGGCAACCGCTCAGCAAATACCGATTACTGATTATCGATCACTGCTTACCGAATACTTTCACTCCCTCTACGTCAACTGCCCTGGGGATGTTGAGGTTGGTTCAGTATGTAGGAATGCTTCGAATCATCAACCCAGTACGAGTGACGTTGATAGGGGTTGAGAAATAATTTTACCCATTGTTTTAATTTGCTCGGGACCAATCCCGCAACAACCTCCAATTATATCAGCACCCAACGCTATCCATTCTTTTACCATGAGTTCACAAGCTGCCAGATCAGACAGACCCGACCACGTTTTGCTTTCGGCATGGTATACTGCGCCCGAATTAGGATATACAACGATTTTTTTATTTCCTGATTTAGGTTTAATGGATTGAATTAACGCTAAGATGAATTTTGGGGAAGTACAGTTTACCCCAATAGCAAATACAGTTGGATGCTGAGCAAATAATAGAGCACATTCTTCAATGGGTGTTCCGTCACAAATGTGGTTGCCATCCTTGCATGAAAATGAAATCCAAGTTGGCTTTTTTACAGACTCCAAAATTTCTGATAGCACTTTTGCTTCCCGAAAACTAGGAATAGTTTCACAAGCCAGAATATCCGCTGTTGAATGGCGAGTAAATTGATTCTTGGTTCATCAAAGTCTCTCAACTCCTGATCAAAGATATCATAGTCACCACGATATTCAGAACCATTGGCCAGATAGGCTCCGTAAGGGCCGATGCTGGCAGCAATCAAAGGTTTCGGTGCGTGCGGGTTTAATATGAGAAAACGATTTCTTGCTTCCTCTGCTAAGTGAACTGATTTAAGAATCAAACCGCAAGCAGAAAGTTTATCATATCCAATTGCCTAAACCCGGGTATGGTAGCCTGATAACTGCAGGTAATGATGCACTGAGCTCCAGATTTAAGATACTCAAGATGGGCTTCGATGATAGCTTCAGGATTAGATTTCAGTAATCCGGCACTCCATAATTTTTGATTTAGGTTACATCCTTGTCGTTCCAATTCATTAGAAAGACCGCCATCTAAAAGGAGTGGATAAGTAATATTCATTGATTTGGCGAAATTAGTAAATTTAGTTTTATGCCAACATCGCCATTAAATTGAATGGTTGAAAAAACCTACTGCATACTTCGTAGCCATAGTCATATCCATCCCTATATATCTTGTAACGATAAAAAAAAAGACTCTTAAAAAGAATGATAATTGGCTTGAATTAATGGGGATCGTTTTGTTATATTTATAAACAAAGGTACCCGGAGTTACTTATTGAGAATTAAAATACTAAAATGAACATGAAGCTACAGCATCTTATCGGATTGAGTTTGTTGATTATCAACTGCTCAAACCCGCTCAATAAACCGGAAGAGAAGGTTCAAAGTGTTCAACAAGTTTCAGAAGAATTTAATAATCCCCCGGAGCCATACAAGCCAGGCGCCTTTTGGTGTTGGTTGAATGGAAATATGTCAGCGGTTGCAATTACCAGAGACCTGGAGGCAATGAAAGCCAAGGGAATAAACCGAGCAGAAATCTGGGATGTAGCGGCCATTCGAGATCCCGCATTTATTCCGGCTGGTGGCGAATTTCTTGGAGATGAATCCATACGTCTGATTAAACATGCGATAGCCGAGGGCGAAAGATTAAAGATGCGCATTGGCATTGTTGCCTCCAGTGGCTGGAATGCCGGTGGATCATGGGTGACTCCCGATTGGGCTTCGAAAAATCTTTACTTTTCAAAAGTTGAAGTAGCCGGCCCACAAGCCATAGCAATTGATCTGCCTTTTCCAAAATTTCCGGAAGGGTGTCCGATGAAGGACGAGGTCACTCCCGTTTTTTATAAAGATGTTTCGGTGCTCGCGGTTCCAGCTAATGAGGAAAAAACGATTGATAATGTTTCGCGCGTCATTAGCCTGGCATCATCTTACAAGGATGGCAAATTAACGTGGAATGTTCCGGAAGGAAACTGGACCATTCTCCGATTTGTATGTTCGAATAATGGTCAGCAATTGATTGTTCCCTCACCCAACTCAAATGGTTTATTCATCGATTTCTTTGATCCACAAGCAACCATTCGACACTTGCAATATTTCATGGACCGGCTCGGAGTGACACCTGAGAATTCTTCAGAGGCCGGTTTGTCTTATTTTGAATTCGACAGCATGGAGCTTTCTGAAGGTACTCCCTGGACCGATTCGTTTCCCACTATCTTTTTAGAGCGGCAAGGGTATGAGATAGAAAAATATTTGCCAGTACTGGCCGGATGGGACATCAAGAACAACACAGAACGTTTTCGTTACGATTTTAAGCAAACCGTTAGCGATCAGCTCATTTACAGTCACTACCAAACCGGCACTGAATTTCTTAAAAAGTATAATGCGGAGTTGGTATCAGAATCAGGTGGCCCGGGTCCACCTATATGGGATACTTGTCCGGTTGATGCGCTGAAAGCGCTAGGCAGTGTCTCAGTTCCTAGAGGAGAATTCTGGATTAAGCACCGGAACATGTTTTTGATCAAAGAAGTATCCAGCGCAGCGCACATTTATGGAAAAAAAATAGTGGATGCCGAGTCGTTTACAACCTGGAGAAGATGGAAAGATTCCCCGTTTGATATGAAGAAAGAAGTTGACCGTGCCATTTGTGAAGGCCTCAACAACATCACCTTTCATACCTTCGCAAGCACCAATCCGGAAGATGGCCTGCCGGGCAGGACCTATCACGCAGGTTACGACATGAACCCCGGAACAACCTGGTGGAACAAATCCAAACCCTTTATGGACTATCTCTCCCGGTGCAGCTATTTACTGCAGCAAGGGTTATTTGTAGGAGATGTCTGCTACTATTATGGAGATCAGGCTCCTAATTTTTTTCCCCTCTTCCATGATGTTCCTGAGAAACCCAGAATCAAAGGTTTAGGAACAGGGTATGATTTCGATGTGATTAACACCGATGTCATTTTGAACAGAATGTCGGTTAAAGGCGGAAGGTTGATTTTACCTGATGGGATGAGTTATGCCATGATGTTACTTCCCGATCAGACGCACATGCCATTAGAAGTCTTGAATAAAATCAGTGATCTGGTGAAGGCTGGTGCTACTATACTGGGGCCTCGGCCAACTACCGTACCTGGTTTGGCTAATTGGGAAAAGGAAAACATAGAATTGAATAAGCTCTCAGGAGAATTATGGGGAGCAGTCGATGGCAAAACCATTTTTGAGAACGCATATGGAGAAGGTAAGGTGCTTTCGGGCATGACAGCCGATGAGGAATTATCGAGACAAAGCATAATACCCGATTTCAGTTTTACAGGAGCTTCACACATTGATTACATACATCGCACTGCTGACATTGGAGAAATTTATTTTCTGAGAAACGAAAAGTCAGAAGCGGTAAGCGCAACTTGTCAGTTTCGTGTGAAGGAGATGTATCCTGAAATATGGGATGCGTCAACAGGCGAAATAGCTCGTGTTACCAACTATGATGAGGGAGATGGCGGCACAAGTTTCGAAATAAATTTACCTGCTCATGGTTCTACCTTTGTTGTCTTTAATAAAGTTAATCGCGCTGAACTGTCCGTGCTTGCTAATACTAAATCAGTCACTGAAACTGAAATTTCCGGACCCTGGAAGGTGAGCTTCCCTCCTAACTGGGGCGCACCACCATCAGCAGTTTTCGATCGACTAATTTCCTGGACAGAATCCGAAAATTCTGGAATCAAATACTTCTCTGGTACTGCAGTCTATCAAAATTCCTTCACTATGACTGCATCGTCAGACAATAGCGAAACAATTCTTGATCTTGGAGAACTTCGCGATATAGCAGAAGTTTTTATTAATGAAAAATCCGCTGGGATTTTATGGAAGAAACCCTATCAGGTAAACATTGGTCAATTGGTTCAACCCGGTAGTAATGATCTCAAGATTGAAATAGTCAATATGTGGAGTAACCGGCTTACAGGCGACCTGCTATCCGATCCCAAAGATCGTTTCTGTAAAACCAATCATCCCTATATGAAAACCGAAGTGTGGCCGGGTGGAGATGAACCCTACAAACTACAAACGGCAGGACTGTTGGGACCGGTTACTTTATTTGAGATAAAAAATGAAGCGGATCGGCTTTAAGTCCTTGAATTTTAAGTCGTTCCGAGGTGGTGGCCTGGTCGCCGAAGCACCTCACTTCCACTTCCATTAAACGGGATAGTTCGCGCGCCAGGTATTCCACATGTACACCCGCACCTCCATACACATAAGGCGGATACTCGCGGGTGTAAAAAAGTACTTTCATGGGTGCTATTTAAAACAGAAATAACAAACAAATGAATAAGAAGCAAAAGTTATTGAGTCGAATAATTAGTGCCAACAAGAAGCGTAATAGTGTAGCAACAAAAAAATAATTACTCCTACCTTTAAGGGTGAATTAATCAAACGATTACCAATACGTCCAATTTCTGATGTGCCCTGCAGAAGTTTAGGTGCGGTCAAAATAGGGCATTTTTAATAATTTTATACCTCATTCCACATGTATAAATCCTTCGCAATAATAATAGCCATCGCTCTTCAAACTAGCCTTCAGTCTCTCGGTCAATCAGTACCGACTGATCCAAAATTTACAGAAGTGGAAGAAAAGTTTTTTGAAGCATTGAAAAATAAAAATTATAACGGATTGGAAGATTATTACGATGACTCATTTACAGGTGTTTTGCCATCAGGCAAAAAAATTGACAAGGCAGGCATGATTGACTACCATAAAACCAACGATGTCGTAATTTTTAAAGTCTTCGAAAGTCTGGAGACCCGGGTTTATGGAGATGTTGCGATTTGTAGTGGCATTGAAATAAACAAAGTGAAAAGCGGAAGTATAGTTGGACGACAATTTTTTATTCTAATTTTCTTGAAAAAGGAAAACACGTGGCGGATGATTAACTCGCAGTTTACGAGTATTATTTAATTGGTTTCTATTGCACCCACATTAGGCTGGGCATTATCAGTCCGAAGATTCCTGAATGAAATGCTTCTCCGGAATCGCAGCCTATCAAAATTCCTTCCCTATGCCTGCAGCGTCTGGCAATAGCGAATTTATTCTTGACCTCGGAGAGCTTCGCGATGTTGCTGAAGTTTTTATCAACGGTAAATCTGCACGGATTTTATGGAAGAAGCCCTACTAGTTAAACATAAGTCAATTAGTTCAACCCGGCACCAATGAGCTCAGGATTGAACTAATTAATATGTGGAGTAACCGCCTTACAGGCGATATGCTATCCGATCCAAACGATCGTTTCTGTAAAACCAATCATCCTTATATGAAAACCGAAGTGTGGCCAGGCGGAGATGAACCCTACAAACTTCAGACGGCAGGACTGTTGGGGCCGGTTACTATTCTTGAAACAAAAGAATGACGCAGTGAAAGTAAACACTCAGGCCGCATTGAGATCACGTTGATTTTCCTTCATCGCCGGTTCGGGATCCAT
>CAYTBO010000098.1:0-3799 GCA_964436055.1 uncultured Ohtaekwangia sp. | reverse complement strand
GATCAGCTCAGTATGAATCCAAAATTGGTATAACACTTCAATCTGATGAATGATAAAAAATACGAATGGATGGAATCCCATGAGGATAACAGGCAGAAAGAAAACCAACTTCAGGTTTTGCGTCCACGAAAGTCTGAATGATACAGAGAAGTTGTAATGCTCCGAAGAGTGATGTACTACATGGGTAGACCACCAGAAGCGTTGCTCATGCGCAATGCGGTGCGCCCAATACCTGAAAAAATCGAGCACCACCAGACACACGATATAAGACCACCAGGTGTTGGGGATTGACCACGGTGTGAGGTTATAGAAAAAAACGATGACAGTAAATAAGGTGACTTTAAAGAAGGCATTGACAATGAGGTTACCCAAGCCAATCGAAAGCGATGCCATAAAATCCTTTTTGCCATACAAATGGCGCATGTTTTTTTTGAGTGACAAGTAGTACTCCAATCCCACGAGTAGAAACATGACCGGAGCAGCTACCCATATTATCGCATTAAAATCTAGCTGGAGAAGTTGTTCTAAAGTAAATTTTTTCTGAGACACGACTTGAAAGATTATAATAAAAAAAGAGGTGAGTGCTCTCACCTCTCTTATTCGCAATATACGATATTTAAACGGCTATCTCAAGCTAAGTGGCGCTTATGCCCATCACTTTTGATGGATGGTTAATCATTTTTTAATCTTTCAAATAATAAATTGCGCACCCGCCCGTTGACCACATTAAATCCAGTGATCTGGTTCTTACTGTCTCTTAGAAATTCAACAAACCCCATAAAGTAAACATCGCCAGAAAATAAATTCTCCATGATAGGTGTAAATTTAATATCGCTGATGCGCATATGCTCCGCAACGAGTTTGCCTTCTTTCAGCTTCACGTGATAGTAGGTGCTTAACTCATCGCTGAAGTAAGTGCCTGTGTATTCCTTCAATTGATCGGTTGTCAATTGCGCAGGTTCATAAGACACAAAATTACTCGGATCAATACGGTTGATGGTTACTTTCATAGTAGATCGGCCATCCTCTTTTCCAAATTTTATCCTGAGGTCCTCGGGAGATGTGGTCATTTTAAACTCGACTTTACCTATTGCAACAATGGGGTCTTCGCTAAATTCGTTTCGCCAGTAGCGTAGTGTATCATTTTTTAAATATATCCTTCGTCCGTATTTTTCATTATCATTCCAGTATGAACCACAATACTTTTCCAATTCCTGAGTGGGTAATTTTAGGTATTTAAAAGTTTTAGACTTAGCAATCTCCTGCTTTGGGAAATCATTTTTTAAATAAATGTCTGCCACCATCATGGCCATTGTCCCTGCACTAAATGAAGCATCATTGCTGAAAACGATAATCGCAAATTTCTGATCTGGAAACCGCCCCAGGTAAGTTCGGTAACCTGCATCTGCTCCACCATGCTGAATTTGCATCAGGCCTTTATAGGGAGTAATGAACTGTCCCAAAGCCCCATCAACTTCTTTCCCATCGTTAAGGATTGCCTTGGTATTCATTCTGTCAAAGATTGCCCTATCTCCCACCTTAGGGTTTTCAAAGTTCATAGCCCAAAGGCTGAGATCTTCTACTGTAGTGAAGAGGCTGGTGGCACCAACGTTGGCATAGCTCAATACACTTTTTTTATAGATTTCACCTTCCTTATGATAGGAATAAGCTCTGTTCTTTACAATCTTTTCGTGATCATCGTAAAACAATGTGCTGGTCATATTAAGTGGAGCAAATATCCTCTCCTGAGTAAACTCAGCAAATGTCTTTCCGGAGACACGTGCTACTACTTCCGCTAGCAAGGTGAAACCTGTATTGCAATAATAAAACTCTTCACCCGGATTGAAATTTAATTCCTTTTGCTTGGCTACCATTTTCATAACATGCTCGGTAGTGATCACGTCATCAAATCGCCAACCCGCCATAACCAGCAAATTCCACTGATCACGCATTCCGCTTGTGTGCGCGGCCAGGTGCTTTAAGGTAATGGTCTTTCCAAAATCAGGGACTTCTGGTATGTATTTTCTGATATCGTCATCGAGGGAAAGCTTACCTTCCTTTTCAAGGAGCAATATGGAAAATACAGTGAATTGTTTAGATACAGAAGCGATGTGAAATACGGTAGAAGGTGTGTTAGGAATACCATATTCCAGATTAGCCATGCCATATCCCTTTTTATAAATTATTTTCCCATCTTTAACTACGGCAACAGCGGCCCCCGGTGTATTCGGACTATTCCATGGTTCAAAAATCCGGTCAACCTCCTTGCCCAACGCCGATTCACCGGGAACTGGATCGGAGACTTGAGCGCTGACGACAGCAACAAGATGAACTAGTATTAAAATAAGTATCGGCTTCATAGGCAATTAGGTTAGTAATACCCTATACGTAAACCTCGATTTCATGGATATATATCTCTAGTATTGTACGAAGAATTTCAGGCTGTCCGATCGGGTCTTATCGTAACTAAGTTACTCCTATCAACGGTAATCAGAATTGATATAATAGCACATTAATATTCATACCGGCACCAACTGAGGCGAATACAACTTTATCCCCTCTATTAATCTGGTGACCATCAAGTTTATTTTTTAAAATTAAATCCAGTAAGGTTGGGATGGTAGCAACTGAACTGTTACCTAACCAACCAATAGTCATAGGCATAACTCCATCCGGTACACGATCGTATCCATACAACTTAAACAACCTGTCCATGATGGCGGTATCCATTTTATCATTAGCCTGATGTATAAGTACCTTTCTGATTTCAGAAATATCTACTGACTGCATATCCAGCATACTTTTCACAACGGCAGGCACATGAGTTAATGCAAATTCATAAACTTTTCGCCCATGCATCTTAATGTAAAGATCATCTTTACCATTCAAAGCATATGAAGGCCCCATTGCCAGCAAAGCGACATGATCGGTGGCATAGGTTTGTGATTTGTGTGCAATAATTCCCTGCCTTCCATCCGACTTCTCAATAATTACTGCTCCGCTCCCATCGCTGTAAATCATAGAATCTCTATCATGAGGATCAACAATTCGTGACAAGGTTTCAGTGCCAATGACAAGGCATCGCGTAGCAACTCCCGCTTTGATAAATAGATTTGCCTGAATAACTCCTTCCACCCATCCTGGGCAACCAAAGGCCAGATCATAGGCTACACAATCGGGGTTTTCAATTTTAAGACCTGCTTTGATACGAGAAGCTAAGGATGGAAGCAGAATTGAACGGTTAGTACCATGAGAAACATCACCAAAATTGTGAGCAACGATAATGTAATCTAGTGTCTCTTTATCAATTTTCGCTGAGTTGATCGCATGTTCGGCAGCTAAAATTCCCAGATCGGAGGCTGACTGATCGTTTCTTGCATACCTTCTCTCCGCGATGCCGGTTATTTCCTCAAATTTATCTATGATTACCTGATTGTTGTGGCGAAGGGCTGCGCCATCCTTTTCAAAAAAAAGATGATCCGCAAATTCACTATTTGAAACCTTGACTTCAGGTATATAACTTCCCGTACCTATAATTACAGATTGTGCCATGTATCAAAGATCAAATATACGGAGTACTTGATGGTCTTCCATACGGAAGCAAGCATATTAAATAAAATTTAGCACTAACAAACGCTAGTGTCTATCAATAATAGTATGGTGAACTAAGCGTATGCTTAACCATACCGAAAGGCGCGGTTATAGAACAGAATTTTCATACTTATCCTATCACTGTTGTCCGACTTCTCCGCCTTTGTTGGTGTTCTTCACCAACAAACAAAACGAACCAGGATAACAA
>CAYTBO010000097.1:0-11006 GCA_964436055.1 uncultured Ohtaekwangia sp. | reverse complement strand
TCCTGGCAAAATCCAGTTACGCCAATTAGCATCAATATTAATAATATTACTAATCCCGATACTTTGCTTGTTGCTTTCATAATTCTGATTTTTTACATTTTGCAACTGTAAGACTTCAACTAAAGTAAAGAGTTTAACCACCCTTTCATTCTTTTTAGTTTTAGCAATATGGTGTTTTTGGATTATTTGTCCTTAACGCAAAGTTCTTTAGTCCTTTTCCAAATAATTCATATCCCTTGAAAATGTTTCATCAATACTTCTGAGTGCAATCACCGCAATAACAATAGTGACTAATCCTACGATCAATGCGCCTGTTATAATCCCGTATTCACCCCGCAGATACCTAAAAGCGAAGGCTATGGGCACTACGGTGCCCCGGATGAAGTTCGGTACGGTGGTGGCTACCGTAGACCGAAGATTTGTTCCGAACTGTTCTGCCGCTATGGTTACAAACAATGCCCAGTATCCTATCGCAAATCCCAGACCGGCACAGGCAATGTAAAACATGGTTGAAGTCTTAAATGGCAGGTACAAATAAAATAGTATGCTGCCCAGTGTGAGAAAAATGAACAGCAGCACAATTTTCTTTCTGGATTTAAACATCTGACTTATAAACCCACTACTAAAATCTCCAACAGCCAACGCCAGATAACTATACATTACGGCATCTCCGGCGATTACCGTGCCTTCTATTCCTAATTCCTTAGCAAATTCAGGAGAAAAAGTGATGAGAATGCCAATAACATACCAGATCGGAAGGCCTATCAAGATACAGCCGGCAAATTTTTTGAAGCGAACTGCATTGTTGAATAGCATAAGAATATTCCCTCGTTGAATATTCTCTTCTTTCACCTTCATAAATAACTTAGATTCAAAAACACTTGCTCGTGCAATCAACAACAGCAATCCCAAACCGCCTCCTATGAAATAGGTAGTTTGCCAGTCAAAGTGTTTGGCAATAAAATTGGCAAGTACTGCACCAAACAACCCAACCGTGGCCACCAGGGCCGTGCCATAACCCCGCAATCTGGTGGGTAAAACTTCAGACACCAAGGTAATTCCTGCTCCGAGTTCACCCGCCAATCCGATACCCGCTATAAATCGAAGCACGGCATATTGATCAACATTGGTGGCGAATCCATTGGCAATGTTTGCAAGCGAGTATAAAAGGATAGAACCAAATAAAACCGACAACCTCCCCCGTTTGTCTCCCATGATTCCCCAAATTAAGCCCCCGATCAACAAGCCGGTCATCTGAACCTGCAGTAAAAACTCACCTTCATTTAAAAGTTCATTAGCAGGAACGCCCATGGATTGAAGACTGGGTATTCTTACAATGCTGAATAGAAGTAAATCATATATATCCACAAAGTAGCCGAGGGCCGCAACAACAACCGGCAAGCTTAACAGAGGTTTCAGGTCTTTCATGTATCTAAAGATTTGGGTCAAATTAGTTTAGATTCCTTAAAAATCAACTACCCTACCATTGGTTCAAATCAACCATTTATAGAAAAAAGGGGGCATGTTTATAGTTTTAGCAGTAATCTCGAAGCTGGTATGTTGAAGGGATGCTGAGTAGAAAATCCTAGCTTTCAGGTAAATTAATAACATCACCTTTATCCACACCTGTATGAATGGGGAAGAAAGCTCATTTGCTCCTTTCCTTGACCAATCAAAGAACTCTTAAAAAATTTATTAACACATGAAATGAGCATAAATATTACTACACCCAACGGTATGATAATCAATATGCGAATTCCCTGCCTGGCCGGCAGGCAGGCATGTGGCCACTAAAAAACAATTATTAACACATGAAAAAACTGTTTTTACTTTTCTCCCTGGCAATTCTAATGGCAACAGGCAGTGAAGCTCAAAGAAACCGAAGCAATTCAACAACGACAGCAAATACTGCGTCATTTGATGAGAAACTTTATAATGCACTTGAATGGCGGAGCATTGGTCATTACAGAGGAGGAAGATCCAGTGCCGTTGCTGGCGTTCCCGGCAAACCTAACTTATATTATTTTGGAGCCACCGGGGGTGGCGTGTGGCGTACTATTGATGGCGGCAATCGCTGGGAGAATATGTCTGACGGCTATTTTGGCGGTTCCATCGGATCAATTGCCGTAAGCGAATGGGACAACAACGTGATCTATGTAGGTGGCGGTGAAGGTACCGTAAGAGGAAATGTATCGTCAGGATATGGCATGTGGAAAAGCACAGACGCTGGCAAAACCTGGACGAGTATTGGCCTTAAAAACTCAAGACACGTTCCTCGCATTCGAATTCATCCCAAAAATCCGGATCTCGTTTATGCTGCCGTATTGGGAGATTTGTTCAAACCATCTGATGAGCGTGGTGTATACAGGTCAAAAGATGGTGGTAAAACATGGGAAAAGATTCTATTTGCTAATGCAGAAGCCGGTGCTGTGGAACTGGCAATGGATCCAAATAATCCCAGAATATTGTATGCATCCACCTGGAAAATAAAAAGAACGCCTTATAGTCTTGAAAGTGGTGGCGAGGGTTCTGCGATCTGGAAAAGTACTGATGGTGGTGACAACTGGACAAACATTTCTGCAAACGAAGGATTTCCAAAAGGGTTATGGGGAATTTCAGCGGTAGCGGTTTCGCCTGTAAATTCAAACAGACTCTATGCCATTCTTGAAAATGATAAAGGGGGTGTATACCAGTCCAATGATGCAGGAAAAACCTGGAAACAAGTAAATGATGAACGTAAACTCCGTCAAAGAGCGTGGTATTATACCAAGATTTATGCCGATACAGAAGATGAAGATGTGGTGTATGTCTTAAATGTAGAATATCATCGGTCAAAAGATGGTGGAAAAACCTACCAAACGTACAATGCTCCACATGGAGATCATCACGACTTGTGGATCGCTCCGGAAGACCATCAACGAATGGTGATTGCCGATGATGGTGGGGCTCAAGTATCTTACGATGCCGGTGAAAATTGGTCAACCTATATGAATCAGCCCACTGCGCAGTTTTATCGCGTCACCACGGACAATCATTTTCCATATAGAATCTATGGTGCACAACAGGATAATTCCACCGTACGCATACTGCATCGCACCGAAAGCAATTCAATTGGTGAGCGTGATTGGGAAGAAACTGCCGGTGGTGAAAGTGGTCACCTGGCTGTAGATCCGCGCGACAATGACATTGTATATGGAGGAAGTTATGATGGTCTGCTGGAAAGAGTAAATCACAAGACTAAAGAAAACCGAAGCATCAATGCCTGGCCCGACAATCCAATGGGTCACGGTGCTGAGGGAGCTAAATATAGATTTCAATGGAATTTCCCCATTTTCTTCTCGCCACATGATCCGAAAAAAATATATGCAGCGTCACAACATCTGCACGTATCGACCAATGATGGCCAGAGCTGGGAGCTAATCAGTCCTGACCTCACTACAAATGATCCGACCAAATTGGGTTCATCAGGAGGTCCCATCACAAAAGACAATACAAGTGTTGAGTACTACTGTACAATTTTCGCGGCTATGGAGTCGCCTTACGAAAAAGACCTGATCGTTGCTGGTTCTGACGATGGATTACTTCATTTAACCAAAGATGCAGGTAAAACATGGGAAAAAATTACACCGCCGATGATGCCGGAATGGAGCATGATAAACAGTATTGAATTTGATCCCTTTGTGAAGGGTGGAATGTACATTGCTTCGACCCGTTATAAACTGGGCGACTACAAACCTTATCTTTTCAAATCGAAAGACTACGGAAAAACATGGACCCTTATTACCAATGGAATTCCATCTGAGCATTTTTCAAGAGTGGTTCGTGCTGATCAGAAAAGAGCAGGCTTATTGTATACCGGCACCGAAGCCGGTATGTATATTTCCTTCGATGATGGAGCAAGCTGGAAACCCTTCCAACTCAACCTTCCCATCGTTCCCATCACAGACCTTACCATTAAAAATGATAACCTTATTGCGGCAACACAGGGTAGAAGCTTCTGGCTGATCGATGACCTCACGCCACTGCACCAGTTGAATAATGAAGTAGCGGCAAGCAATGTGCATTTATTTAAACCGATGCCAAGTTACCGAATGAATGGAAGTCAGGGAGGTGGATATGGGGGAGTGCCCAAGAACCACGGTCAAAATCATCCCAATGGCGTGATGATTCATTTCTATGTGAAGGATACAACAAAAATCAATGCCTCATTGGAAGTAATGGAAATGAATGGAACCGTGATCAAGAAATTTGCAACCAAGCCTGATAAGAAAGCTAAAGAAGGACCATTGAAAGTTAAGCCTGGAATGAACAGACATATTTGGAATATGCGCTATCCCGATGCTGAGGGATTCGATGGTTTGATCATGTGGGCCGCTTCCCTGCAAGGACCTAAAGCTATTCCTGGTATGTATAAAGCAAAGCTTACCGTCAATGGAACCGCCAGGGAAACCGAATTTGAAATTCTGAAAGATCCTCGTACGGAAGGAACTTTGGCAGACATCAAGGAACAATTTGACTTTGCTATCAAAGTAAGAGACAAACTCACTGAAACCAACGAGGGGGTGAAGAAAATCCGGGAAGCACGCGATCAGATCAATAGGGTAATAGAGCCCATGAAGGATAAACCTGATTTTAAAGACGTAAACGATCTGGCCAAAAACATCCTTGACAACATGAAAAAAGTTGAAGAGGAATTATATCAAACTAAGAACAGAAGTGGCCAGGATCCGCTTAACTTCCCTGTGAAACTCAATAATAAAATGGGTGCATTGGGAAGAGAAGTAAATGGAAATGATTATAAACCAACGGATCAAGTAAAAGCCGTTTACAACGAGATAGCAGGTCAAATTGATACCCAACTCAAGACGTTGAACACAATCTTCACAGATCAGCTACCGGAGTTTAACAACCTGATAAGACAAAAAGAAGTGAAGGCGGTAGTAATTCAATAGTATTTTGATTTTTAGCAAAATAAAAAAGGGCCAAGCCGGCCCTTTTTTATTTATGTGTTTTTGCTTTCTCTTGCAATGATGTAATAAAGCAGGGAGCCCAGCAACGGCAAAAAAATTACGACAATTATCCAGAGAACTTTTTTTTCAAGGTCACGTTTACTTCTAAGGATATCCAAAATGACTATGACTGCTACTAGTAGAACTATAATTGATAATAATCTTACCATAGTGATTTAATTTACTTCAAGAATTTTGAACAACTCATCAAGATTTGGCGTGATGATGATTTCGGTCCTCCTGTTCTTTTGCTTATTTTCAGCAGATGAATTGGGTGCCAAAGGCGAAAACTCACCTTTACCGGATGCGGTGACCTGATTAGGAGAAACACCCCCATTTGTCAGAATTTTAGTAATGGATGTGGCCCGCATTACACTTAAATCCCAATTGTCCTGCATGTAAGCAGATTTCTTTGATATCGGAACATTATCGGTATGTCCTTCAACCATTATGTGAATATCCCTTTGGTCCTTCAGGGCTTTCGCCAACTGCTGAAGTGCCGTCACTCCTTTACTGTCTACTTCCACACTACCGGACCTAAACAACAATTGCTCAGCCAATGATACATAAACCTTACCGTTTCTGACATTCACAGTCAAATCATTTTCTTTAAAATTTAATAGCGCATTGCTGATTCTATTCTTCAAATCCTGAACTGCTTTGTCCTTATTGGCCAATACCTGCTCCAATTCTTTTACTTTTCTTTCCCGCTCTTCTAAACTCACACTTAGCGAATCATTTAGTGTTCGGGTTCTCTCAAGATTATCCTGGATGGCGAGCAACTGTTCTTTTTGTAAAGTCAGATCGCGGTTCAGTTTGCCACTGCTGTTGAGGAGATTTTTATAGTAATCATTTAACTGGTCATATTCCTTATTCAGTCCATCCAGCCTTTGTGATGTTGACCGGAGCATATCACCCATATTCGTGGTGTCTTTGGTCAGTTGGTTAAGATTTTTGTTTAACTCTTCCAACTCAATATTTGCCTGTTCCAATCTGGCCGAGGTTTCAGCCAATTCCCCTTCAGACTTTACCTTCTGAGCCAGCATGTCATCAAATTTTTTCTTTGACACAATACAGCTTTGTAGTGTAAAAAATAACAAAAAAAATACAATAACTATTTTTTGCATAATCCTGCTGTTTACCTATTTGAATAAAATTCCATATACCGAGTAAGAGGTTGCTGGTCCAAAAATAAGAAAATAAAGTTGTCCTCCATTTAAACCTTTGCCCAGTGGAATGTAGTCTAAGCTAAGGAGAATGTCGAATCTAAACTTGTGAGAAATGAATTGGTTAGTAAGAACAAACGCAAAACTGGAAGTATGGTCTGATTCTGAGTATCAGAGCAGGTTGAGAAAATGCGAATATTATGGCGCGCGACCCTTTTGGGAAAAAATCAGAAGACTCGCTCCTCCTGACCCAAAAGAGAAGGTTAGCTATTCGGTAGGTGAGATTATTCCTTATAAGCGCCCCTCTGTAGGAAAACGGTTTGCCGTGATTATCGAACTGTTCACAGAATCAGGTCAAAACAAGTTTCTAGGCATTGATATTGAAAATAAAAATCGAATCATCTCAAGTGTAATTTAAAAAATAATGCCCTTCAACAAAGCAAGAGCCTAACGGAACGTTGGGCTTTTCCTTTTCTATAAGGCATACATTCTTAAATTTGAATTGTATTTAAAAAAAGTTGCTATGATAACCGGAATGCTAAAAGAAGACTCGTTGAAAGGTAAAACCATAATTATTAGCGGAGGCGGTACCGGGTTGGGCAAATCAATGGGTAAATATATGCTGGAATTAGGCGCTAACCTGGTAATTACAAGTCGTAAAGGAAATGTGTTGGAAGAAACGGCAAAAGAACTTTCAGAACAGACTGGCGGAAAGGTACTACCGGTTGTATGCGATATTCGCAAATACGAAGAAATTGAAAATGTAATAAAGGAAACGGAAAAGCAGTTTGGGAAAATTGATGGTGTTCTTAATAATGCTGCCGGAAATTTTATTAGTCCAACAGAAAGATTATCACATAGGGCATTCGATATCGTTGTGGATATTGTACTCAAGGGAACTTACTACTTTACATTAGCTGTGGGTAAAAACTGGATTGCAAAAAAACAACCAGGCACATTCTTGAATATTGTAACAACCTATGCATGGACTGGCTCAGGCTATGTTGTTCCCTCTGCATGCGGAAAAGCAGGAGTACTTGCCCTTACCCGATCACTGGCTGTTGAATGGGCCAAATACCAAATAAGAAGCAATGCGATTGCTCCGGGTCCTTTTCCAACGGAAGGTGCATGGAGCCGGCTGCTGCCTGGTGAGTTGGTGAAAAAATTTGATCCGGCTGAGAGAATCCCATTGAAGCGGGTTGGTGAACATCAGGAGTTAGCTAACCTTGCAGCCTATTTAATGTCTGACTATTCCGCTTACATAAATGGTGAAGTAATAACCATTGATGGGGGCGAGTGGCTAAGGAATGGTGGTGAGTTTAGTCACCTTGAACAAATTCCCTCTGCCTTGTGGGACGAATTGGAAAAAAGCCGCAGTAAATCCTAAACTACTGCTGCTTTATCGTTATCGAACTCAAAGAAGAGCCGAAGACATTATAAACAGATAACGACTTTGATTTCTCATCATAGTAGAGTGTTGGCATTTTAGTGGATTCCAAAGGTTGCGTTAATAGCTGGCTACCCTTACCGTCAATGAAATTAGAGAAATTTTGTTGTTGGTCATACAGACAATAAAATTTTTCTTTCATTCCATTCTCCAGATATGTCAACTGCCATTTTGATGATCCCCTATTTTCAATTTCAAATAATTCCCCTCCCGCTGAACTCAAAACCGCTATCCTTGCCGGATCCACCCGCAGAAATACGTACGAAGACTCATCTACAGCCTTAACCAGGGAAAACTGAGAAGAAGCAATGCGTTTCAGCAAAACTTCCCGGTTTTTAATTTGACCATCCACTCCAAATTGTACTTTAATACCGTCTTCCGAAACAACTGTGAAGTGTGATGCGGATAGCGTACTTCCAATGGTGACTGAAAAATCACCTGAAGGTCTGAATCCTAGCTCAAGGGGAAATCCCTTTATCATCTCCCCCCTACGATTCATGAGGTTCACCAGACCGCTTTGCCTGATGGCAATAAAGTAGTCCTTTCCTAACATGCGATAGTGCCTGGCTGAGGAAAACATTCTAGCCTGTAACGATAGCGGATTCCATCCTTCCAGTGGATTCCCATTTTTGTCGGTCAAAAACAGACTTCCTTTGGTATCGGCAAGTAAGTATCGATATCGCTTGCTCCGGTCGTAGTCTACAATACTGGAGTATTCGATTGAAGCAGGCATTGCAATACGCTTGGGAAATCCATCCACATACCTTCCAAGTCGATCAATCAAATGCACCTGATTTGCCGTGGTGAAAAAGTACTGAAGTTTTCCATTGGCTAGAAAATCCAATTGATCTACATGGTCTGTTATTTTTTCCACAATGGGTTGCTTCCATAGAATTTTTAAATCTTTTGTTACCAAGTAAAGGGTATTGGCGGTGTCTTGAATTACAAGTTCGATGTCTTTGGAAATGTGGTTTCTTACCACATCAACTACACTGGATATTTCAGTCCCGATGTCAAATGTTGTTTTTGCTAAACCTTGTTGGGTGTTTTCGGGTAAAATTTTTGCGAAATCAAATGACGAATTCAGGTAATAATTTGACTCCAGTCGGCTGAGCTGAATGGAGCCCTTGTTCAGTGACAGAAAGTTGGTCGAATCAATTAATTGGCGCCACTTGGTATTTAATTTTTCTCTTAATACCAGAGATAGCAGTTTCCCATCAAAGAACAGATTCACATTCGACTCCTGAAGGGCAGATGAAAAAAATTTATTCCAAGCTACTGATTTACCCCAGGTGTTTTCTGAGTCTATATCATCAATAAATAATTTTAGCAGCTCTACATTTTCTGAAAAAAGAAAATAAGATCCAATTCTTACAAAAAAACATTGCTCCGCCACAGGGACTAATGGAAACAACAATTGGTAAAGGAAGTTTTCGTAATCAATAAGCTTTATTTCGTAGCCCGCATAATTCTCTACATAGAGAGAATCTCTATTCCTTTCAGATATTTTTGACGACAATTCATCGAATATGGTTATCTGATTGGCATTTTCATTGGCCTTAATTACGTTCACCACACCATCTTCTTTGCTCAAATAGCAGGTTGCTATCTGATTGCCAATCGATTCCCTGATTGATTCCAAGCTCACTGAAAGTCTGGTCATTTCCTGTTCGAGACTGTCAATCGAGCGAATATCCCTTAAGTCAACATAAGCATGTTGATCTTCAAACCAACTCGCTACATCAGAAATCCCAAAGTGCTTTATTGCCGCAACACGATTTGATACCACCGACTCAATTTCAATTTTTTGTGGATTTTGTCTGCTGAACAATGAGAGTATGTCATTCTCCTTATCAATAATAAATCCATTTATCAATACGCCATCCTCATTAACTTTTAAGTCGGCAAGGCCGTTGCCATACAATGGTACATTATCATTGGTTGAATTTGGTTGTAACACCAACCTGGTCAGGTCTAACAAACTACCCACATTCATATATACATTACCTTCGTCCGATTGTAATGTTGGCAGTCGAAACAAGGAAGGATTGGAGTACTTAAAAAGTTGTTCTTTATCAGCATTCCTCATCCGAAGAGCCCCCTCCAATAGAAACGATGACTTACTCATAATCAAAATATCCTCAACAATCGCAAAAGCGAATTGCGATTCCTTTTGAGAAAAGAACTCATTAATTTCTACTCCATTGTAAACTCGCCTTTTTAATGACAATTTTTTTTGAATCCCTTCGCTAAAATCATTGAGGTACGAGTTTGGAAAATTTGCTCCCAATTCGATGTAAACCAAGAATTCAAAATCATCACGTGCGGTTGGAAATACAGTTACAAATGTTTTGCCTTTATACAAAAGTTGATCCTGAGCTATTTGTTTCAAGCCATCACTCCTCACAAAAAGTTCCTTTACAACGGGGAGGCCATCAATCTTCTGAAGAAATAAACTCAATTGATTTAGTTCGAATACCAGCGCAACATCCTTACTTATTAAATCCCAGGCAGTTATTTTCTTTATATGTGATGCCCGATAAATCCATATACCACCTGCAACAAGTATGATTACAAAAAAAGTTATTATCAGGGGAGTACGCTTCATTGAAAATAAGCTCAATTATTTCAGAAAGATACAAGCGCTTGAATTGAATGGCAAAGTATTAAAAGGAGATGGAGCAAAACAGCGGTATGTCAAGCCTCCCAAAAAAAACAAAAGCCCCGGAGATTGTTCTACGGGGCTTTGATCGTGCCTTCGCTAAAGCTACGGCAGCCTGCCCTCCGTAGCTTTTTTGCGAAGGAGGGATAAATAAAAAAAGGCAACGACTTACTCTCCCACGTTTTACCGCAGTACCATCAGCGCTGGTGGTCTTAACTTCTCTGTTCGGAATGGGAAGAGGTGATCCCCACCGCTATAGTCACCTTAAGCTCTTTAGTCTTTCGTTATTAGCTTTTCAGTCCTTCTATGGACTGTTGACTAACCACTATGGACTAGTTAATATCGTTGACAAGGATGAAGAAAGAATAGTAGCAATCGAGCACACAGTATTTGCGCTGAAGTTATTGGGTAATTAGTACTGCTCAGCTTTGACATCTCTGTCTTTACACCTGCAGCCTATCGCGTCATCGTCTCTGACGTCCCTTATATGGAAGTCTCATCTCGAGGTGGGGTTCGCGCTTAGATGCTTTCAGCGCTTATCCGCTCCCAACGTGGCTACCCGGCTGTGCCGTTGGCACGACAACCGGTATACCAGAGGTTAGTCCAACCCGGTCCTCTCGTACTAAGGTCAGATCCTCTCAAACTTCCTACGCCCATCACAGATAGGGACCGAACTGTCTCACGACGTTCTGAACCCAGCTCGCGTGCCACTTTAATGGGCG
>CAYTBO010000096.1:0-11094 GCA_964436055.1 uncultured Ohtaekwangia sp. | reverse complement strand
AATATCATTATATAACTGAGCCTCAGGCAGCAGCGCAGGCAAGAGTTATATAATTTATATTATGTTAAATAGACTTGTAAGGCTTGCATAAAACCACCCTAAATTATTTGGTTGGGGCAATTAAAACTGTGACATTCTTTAATGGCCCAACCATATGGAACTTGTTTGGACAAATAAGACTGACTGTCTTTACTTCTGATTCTTCTTCTGAATATCTTCTACCTCACGAATGAAGTTTGTAATTTTTACATTCGCTTCAGGTCCATATACATCAATCAGGATGCCTTTTTTTCCATCATTCGTCTCGATTAAATATAAAATAGAGTTATCCTGTGGATCGGAATACCCTTCAAAACGGTAGAAGTTTGAGATGGCAATATCCTGAGGAGCATAAGTGGATTGCTCATCTTCGGTAGAAAGGCCTTTGTCGATCACGTTAAAATTTTCAGTGTATCCTTTCTTTACCGCCTCGTTGACACTCTCAGAGAGTGTTGTCATCTGTTGAGTTGCATCATCTTTATTGGGATCTTTAGTGGAATTCATACAATTGTGTTTTGTTCAAAAGAAGTATGTCAAAAAACCTTGCCAGAATAATTGTATGAAATGGCCATGAACAAAGTTCACCCAAATCAATTATAATAAGCCCTTGCCATTCCATATGTCCTTAAACATAAAATTATTAACATATGAAATAGTAAGGTTTTATCCGAAATCCTGAGGAATAATCTCCACATGTTATTGGGGACACACCTATCTAAACATTCGATAACCTATCATAATCTCTGAGTACTTCTCTTTGATGCTACCCTTCTCGGAGTATGCTTTCAGATATTCCGAAAACTCAGCAGGTACTGCCCAGTCGTTCTCCAGTCCGGTATAATATAAATCTGAAATCCCTTTGCTCACACGAAATGAGACCAGAAACCGCTTATAAATCACACCTGCTTCAAAGCGGGCAAACAAACTATGCTTTTTGCCCAGGTCCGTTACGTCACGGCTGTCTTCATAGTGCTCTGCTTCGGGTGGCGCCAGCACATCATTACTGATGAAAACAGACGTATACGATTCCGCTAGCGTGGCTTTTTGCAGCAAATTGTTGTTCACCCCTGCTCCAAAAAAAGTTTTGAAGTCCTCTACCAATGGAAATGGCTGCCAATTGAAACGCAGCACCACCGGTATCTGAATGTATTCCATCGCCCGGTCTGTAACGCTGGCCGTATAATACGACAAAGCTGTATAGCTAAAGTTATCAGATTTGTAGAATCCGTTTTTCAGGTAACTGATCCCTGTAACCAGCGTAACGTACACATTATTTGCCTGTTGTGGTCGCTTTCTTAATTCAAATTCCAGGCCCACCACTCCATAGCTACCTCCCTTTTCAAAGCCGGAAGACTGGTACATTTTAGTGGAATTGGCACCCGCATAAGGCACGATGTTAATCTGCGCTGCCACCGACAGTGACATGAATAAGAACATCAGATTGATAATTGTCTTCATCGTTATTTACCTAACATGATAAACGCTCCCCAAAAAAATGGATCGGGATATTGCTTGCGCATGGCCAGTTGGGCATTCCTGAATGCCATTTGGTTTTGTCCCTGCTCCCATGTGTTGTATAATCCTATCATCAGCGATGCCGTAGCTTCATCATCTACTTTCCACAGCGACATCAATAAATTGCCGGCACCGGCTACAATGATGGCGCGTTGTAGGCCGTACACACCTTCTCCGTTTCTCACCTCCCCCAGCCCCGTTTCGCATGCGGATAAAACCACCAGGTTGGTGAGGTTCAGGTTCAGGTTAGTAGCCTCGTAGGCTGTGAGGATGCCGTCTACATTTTGTTGCTGTCCCTGGTTCTTCACCCCGGCCAGCACCAGTCCGGAGCGGATCATGGGGTTCACAGCACTGGCGTTATCATCCACAAAAAACCCGTGCGGGGCAATATGAAGGATCATAGGATTGTCTACAGACTTTACATTTTCTTCCAGGGCCAGTTCACCTTTGTAGGTGGTCACGGCAATGTTTCTGTCTTTCAGTATTTTTTCTATTCTGTTTATTTCTTCTTCCGTGCCGGGTAAGTCTGCAAAATCCTGTTCTTTAAAACTTGTCAGCTCTTCCGTCATCACTTCACGTGTGCCATACAGTGCCGGAGCCTGTTTGGCAGTTTGCACTTTCGTGAAATCGTACGAAGGCCGGCCTACCAGCACGGCATCGGGTGAAGTCGAGTGCTCCTCTTCTTTGCGCAACAAGTCACCCGTGTTGGTAAGGTACACCAGTTGTTGTTCGTCTATGAGGTATTCTCCACTGATAGGGTTTTGCAAAGTATTCAGGTTAAGTTGGTTAAATACACCATCGGGTGAAATGTAAACTTTCTTTATGCCGGCAAGGTGCCGCTTCAGGGGCAGCCAGTAGATGTCGTAACTGGCCTTGTCCTCCCCGCGGGCAAAAATGATATTGCGGTAAAAGGAAAGATATCGTTTCTCCATCTGGTTACCCTCCGAAAAAAGGACATAGTCGGGTGTTTCCGACTCCGGTTTGATGATCAACGCCAGGTAAACAGATGAATCACTGAGGCCGCTGTTCTTCCCATAGAGTCTTCTGTTGTCCTTATCCAATGTGTTGATCCGTACGATCTCGATAGCCGCTTCATCTTTTTTCAATGCCGACCGCACCTGGGTCCAGTCGAGGGGATTTTCTTTTCTTACAAAGAGGTGCGACTTGCCGTTGATTTCTTTCTCAAGCTCTTCTACTTTCTTTTCCAGGGCGTCAATCTGTTGCACGCCATCCTTGTCGAAATAATAGGAAGACAATTGTGCTTTGGCGTCTTCCCACTCTTTCAGCCTTGCAATGAGCTGCGCATCTCCCCCACTGAGAATTCCATTTTTGATCTTATTGCTTTCGTTCAGCAGCAGAGCTTTGGTGTTTAGCGCATTGTTCACCATCTCTTCGTATAGTTTTCCCGAACGGCCTGCCTGCAGTTGAATGGCGTAAGCATTAAAAAAGTTGAAGTCACTTTTCAAAGTACCTACTCCAAAAATAATGATGAAGCTGTGTGCGCGATATTTTTTTATTACGCGAATGCCGGTAAGCAGGTAGCGGTAAAGCATAGAGAGTATTTAGAGTGAAATTGGATAGGGAAACTCACCACTTTCGTTAAGGTTACCTAAAGCTCTAAATATTTTGTTAGCATTAAAATAAAAAAGCACCAGATACTCGGTGCTTTTTTTGCGATGTTAGCTAATACTAATTGCTAATAACGCCACAAGCTACGCGGCCACCCGCATTACCCGTTGGCTGTGTTTCAAAGTCATCGGGGCTATCGTGAATGATTACGGCCTTATTAAGGATGTTGGTGCTGTCGGCACCTCCAATAGTCCATCCCATGATTTCATCACTCCATGACACATTTCCATTTGCATCGGCAGTCAGGTTGATCACATCACCGGCATGGTAATCTCCTTCTCCCCTTTTGCCATGAGCCATTTCACTTGGATTCCAGTGGCCCCCTGCAGAGATTGCATCCGGTGCGGAGCAGTCGCCAAACTGGTGAAGGTGTAAAGCATGATCACCAGGTGTAAGATTTTGAACTTCAAGATCCATGCGCACAGTCATGTCACTTACTTGTGTAAAGTTGGCTGTCCCGGTAACGGAACTTCCGCTGGCGCTATTCAGGGTTGCTGTAGCGGTAGCAGCAGCTGTGGTTGTCTCTTCGGTGGTTGTTTCTTCAGTCGCTTCCTCTTTTTTGCCTGGGGCACATGCCACCATCAATGCAAAAAATAGGGCGATCAAACTTAATTGCTGTAATTTCATGTGTTAATAAATTTTTTTTCGATTGTAAAATTTGCGGAGATCACCGCAGTGTTTAACCAAAGGTATAAAAAACGAGGCTGGATGGCAACTGAGGGGACTTGCTGATACTGGAGGGTAATTTATTAATCGTCAAAAGTATCTTTTAGAGTTCTGGATGATAAAATAATTTTATAAACTATTATAGCCTAAGTCTCTAGTATTCAGTTTTATATATAAATTGAATTAATTAATTTAATGCTCCTTTTAAAGCAATGATTATCCGGATACTGGCTTTGATATTACTTGCTGGTATGGCCTCCTGCCATACAAACTCTATGTTTTGCCCCACTCCGGAAATAGTAAAACTGAAGAAAGCCAAGGCTAAACGATTTAAGTATGTAATGGCCAAGTACAAGGAAGAACAGGCTAATAACAAAGACTACGTCAAGGAATCCTCGATAAAGGCAAAGGAGTTGAGAAAAATCGAGCAGTGGGATTGTCCCAAGCCCGGTCTGAAGCATGACAGGATGGTACAGAAAAAAGCCATCGACCTCCAGCGCAGGTACGCCAAAAATCTGAAGAAAGTAGCAAAAGATTCTGAAGAGCGCACTGTTCAGTATGCGAACTCTGAGCCGGAGAGTAATTAGTTCATTCAGCCATCACTCAACCTCTTAAACCCTCCTGATGCAACTGATACCTTAACCTCAAGGTGTATTGCAACAAAAACTGTAATATTATTGGTCTAAGTAATTGACCTGATCATGAATATTATAGATCTCTTTAATTTATCATTCATAGACAGAAGGGAAAGTATTGCCTTACTTTTTCAATCCCATACTTACACTTTTGGTGATCTGGATATAAGCAGCAACCGCATGGCAAACCTGCTGCAATCCAAAGGGCTAAAGGCGGGCGACCGACTGGGTCTATATTTGGAGAATTGCACGGAATTTATTGATGTGTATGTTGCATGCATTAAGTTAGGCGTTATCGTTGTTCCCATCAATATACTTTATCGGGAAAGAGAAATCACCCATATCGTGAATGACTCCCAACCGATAGCTGTCATTTCCAGCCAGCCAATAGAGGGAATTAGCATCTGGGATGTGAAAAATCTTTCAGATGAAGCAAGTGGAAGTGAAGCCAGTTTTGAAAAACCACAAATTTATGGCGATAGCCCAGCAGCCATTATTTATACCTCGGGCACAACAGGTGCTTCCAAAGGGGCTGTACTCTCTCATAATAATTTTAATGCCAACAACCTCAACCTGAATACATGCTGGAAGATCACCGATCAGGATAGGTTGTTATTGGGTTTACCCCTCTTTCACGTGCATGGACTTGCCAATGGAATGCATTGTGCTTTCATAGCCGGAAGTACAATGAAGCTATTGCCTCGTTTTGAGCATCAAAAATTGAAAGAGGAGTTTGATTCATTCAAGCCGACCTTGTTTTATGGAGTGCCAACCGTTTATGTGAGAATGCTGGATCAAGCTTCTGAGAATGCCAAATCCATGAGTAGTACGATGAGACTATTTGTATCCGGATCCGCACCACTGCCACCCCAGGTGATGGAGGAATTTGCCCAAAAGTATGGCCAGGTCATACTGGAGCGTTATGGAATGACAGAAACGTTGATGAATATCAGCAATCCATACGTTGGTGAGCGGAGGGCAGGCACTGTAGGATTTCCGTTGCCTGGTCTCTCCATAAAAATTGTCAGGCCTGATGGAGAAATGGCAAAGGAGGGTGAGGAAGGCGAAATCTACCTGAAAGGCCCCAATGTTTTTTCAGGATACTGGAATCGTGAAGAAGCTACAAAGAATGCATTTGACGCTGAAGGCTATTTTAAAACCGGAGATATGGCCACTTTGTCTGAGGATGGCTACTATACTTTACGTGGCAGGAAAAGCGACCTGATTATTTCTGGTGGATTTAATATTTATCCACGTGAGATTGAGGAGTTCCTCATGGAGCAGGATGAAGTAGCCGAAGCAGCAGTGGTAGGTGTTCCTGACAATGTACGCGGTGAACTGCCGGTAGCATATGTTGTTGTTAATAAAAATTTTGATGCAAACACATTGGAAGAGAAATGCAGGAAAGCTTTAGCTTCCTTTAAAGTGCCGCGAAAGTTTGTGATAGTGGAATCGTTGCCACGAACGGCTTTGGGAAAAGTCCAAAAGCACTTGCTGAAAGAATGATTTCATCCTGGTAGAGTTGCTCCTTCATTTGGTGAAAAGAGAAACATTGGCAAGTCTGTCTTCCAGGCTTCTCACCTGCTCAGCAGTAAGGTTGCTGTTAGGTGGTCTGATGTTCAACCAGTCGGTATTGTTTTGCTTTTGCGAAAGCACTTGTTTGACGGCAGCAATAAAAGAGAATCCTTCAAATGCATCACGGGCTGCTGAAAGCTTTTCCTGTAATTTATTTACCGAGGATGCGTCCTTTTGTTGATAAACATTGGCTGCTATGTTTCCTGTAAGGTTGGTCGTTGCTGATATACAACCAGCCCCACCTGCCCTCAGTACCTCTAAAAAGTACTTTTCTGTACCTGCGTAAAGCTTAAAACCAGGGATAGCTTCTAAAACTGCCTTCATGTTGGCCCAGTCGCCACCAGAGTCTTTCATACCCACAATGGTGTTGGGATATGTTTTAACAAGGTGTTTAATTAAGGGTAGCGTGAAAGGAACGCCTGTCATCTTCGGAAAATGGTAGAGGTAAATTTTCAATGCATCATCCGCCACCTGATCAATGACTAAGGAAAAATACTTAGCCAGGCCTTCATCGGTAATTTGCTTATAATAATAGGGTGGCAGCATTAGTACCCCTCCTACCTTCCTGGAGACAGCATGCTTTGTAAGACGCACCGTATCAGTCAATGCACAGCAACCAGTACCTACCACAAGCCTGTCAGCAGGAATTCCGTTCTCCAGGATATGATCCAAAGCCTCCATCCTATCTTCAATGGAAAATGAATTGGCTTCTCCCGTTGTACCCATCAGACAAATACCATTGTTGCCATTTTCGAACAACCAATTGCAATGTCTTACCAACGCATCTTTGTCGATGGTGAAGTCTTTTTTTAGTGGAGTAACCGATGCGGCCAATACTCCGTCAGGTAGGTTGGTTTGAAATGATGTCATGTTTACTTAATAATATTTTTCAAAGCTGAAGAAAGCGCATGTATGTAATTTGGATTGCTGCTCTCTCCCATCAAGCCGATACGCCATATCTTTCCCGCAAACTGTCCAAGTCCACCACCCACTTCAATGTTGTAGTCATTGAGTAGTTTGCCTCTCACCTCTCCGTCATCAATGCCTGTTGGCAATTTCACGGCATTAAGCATTGGCAATCGAAATCCCTCTTTAACAACGAATTCAAACCCCAGTGGCTCAAGTTCACTTTTGAGGAGTAAATGATTTTTGAGGTGGCGCTCATATCGGTTTTCTAATCCTTCTTCCAGCACCAGATTATACGCTTCACGCAAACCGTACATCGCTGAAACTGGCGCTGTGTGATGGTAGGTTCTTTTGGCTCCCTCCCAATAGTTTTTCACCATACTCAGATCCAGAAACCAACTTTGCACTTTTGTTTTACGCGCTTCAAGCGCCTTTACGGCACGATCACTGAATGAAACAGGTGACAGTCCGGGGGCTGCGCTCAGACACTTTTGTGTACCCGAATAAACGGCATCAATGCCCCATTCATCTACTTTCAGCGGTGTGCCGCAATAGGATGTTACCGCATCCACTACGAAAAGGGCTCCTGACGCATGAACGATTTTGCTTATCTCTTCCAATGGCTGCAATACTCCGGTAGAAGTTTCAGCATGAACGATGGAAACAAGTTTGGGTTTCTTGCCCTTCAAAGCATCTTTAACTTGCTGAGGATTAATAGCTTCCCCCCAGGGAGCTTCTACTTTAGTTACATTAGCTCCACAGCGTTCAGCTATATCGGCCATTCGACCACCAAAAACACCATGGATACAAATGATTGCTTCATCCCCCGGCTCCAAAAGGTTCACCAGACACGTTTCCATACCCGCGCTGCCGGGTGCAGACACCACAAAAGTAAGGTGGTTCTTGGTCTGGAATGTTTGTTGAGCCATGTCCTTGATGTCGTCCATAATGGTAACAAACTCCGGATCAAGGTGACCAACCAATGGCATGGCCATGGCTTGAAGCACACGAGGGTGCACATCACTGGGCCCCGGCCCCATGAGTATTCTCCTACTAACGCTAAATTGCTTTTGATAAGCCATAATTTTTAGAAACTAGATGTAAATAATGGTTCGGTTTTTAATGCATTAATCCCTCTCGCCCGGATGATACGTTTGCAGGGCATTGGCCTCAATGTCACTTTTGTAAAACAGCACATCTTTAAACTTACCCTTGCTGTACATCTCTGCCTGGTCTGTAAAATGTGGAGAAGCCGGATCACCACTTACACCACCTGCTAAAACAGATTTGGCTTTCACTTTTTCTCCAAACTCTACCACGGCAACAAAACTATTACCGCCGGTGCCGTACCATTTTTTGGTACCGGGATATGTACGGCTTCCATAAGACGCCAAAGATCCCCAGAGGCTGGAAGTGAACGCAACGGGATAACTGGCCTTGCTGTCATCAAATGTTTCTTCAATATTACCTGTTAGCCGTTGAAAGCGATTAATCTCGCCCCATCCAATCTTCCATGTTGAAAAATCATTCTGGAGGACGGTTATCGCACTCTTCAATGATTCCAATTTTTGCTTATCGCTGGTTTTTGTCATCATCAGCAATTGATAGTCCATCATACTGATTGGGAGTGATCGTGATATTTCGCCTGCTGTTATATCAAACATGGCCTGCATCCAATAAATAGCCAATGAGGTGGCTATTGACTTTTCCCCAAATCGGTAATCCCACTTTCGTAGCACTTCGATTGGCTCCTTTAAATCACTATCAGCATTGCGTGTTCGGTCATATGCTTTTAGCAAGGACGGAACCAACCTATCGAATGCAGGAAGGTAGCTATCGTAAGCGGTAGCAATCAATTTATCCAACGTGAAATCAGAAGAATCTTTCAATACCCTCACCGCATGAATGCCCCTGAAGTTTTCATAATCGGGAGCCATATACGTGGGATAATCTTCCCGCTTCGGACTCTGCTCTCCAGAAACAGTAAAAGGCGTGGCGTTACAGTTTTGAATCCAGCCGTTAGCGGGGTTTAGCACATGCACGGACTCCTCTACGGAATGCAATCCTTTCCATTCGGTGGCAGAATTGCTTCCATCGACAGGATTGTTCCAGTCAAATTGCGGATCACGGACAGGTATGAAATTACCATGATAATAGGCAATGTTTCCCTGATCATCGGCATACACGGTGTTATTGGATGAATTGGTATTCAACTCCATCGTCTGGTTGAATTCTTCGTAGGTATTTGCTTTTGTCCTGGTGTAGGATTGTGTAAGGGCTTTCAAAGGTTCATTCATGAGACTGATGCTTATCCATTTTCCATCCCGGTTGGCAATTACAGGGCCATGATGAGTATAGTAGGTGGTGTATTCACGTCTTGAGAGTTTATCACCATCCTTGTACGCAAGCGAAATAGTCTTTGATTCTACAGGTCTTAATGCTTCATCAAATTGATAAAAAAGTTTTCCATCCACATCAACTATTGTTTCGATATATTCATCAATGGCATCCGCCCTGCTTGACGTATGCATCCAGCCACAATGTTCATTGAAACCCTGATAGATAAAAAACTGACCCCAGGTAACTGCTCCATAGGCGTTCAGGCCTTCTTCACTTACTGCATGTACTTCCGGACGAAAATAAAAAGAAGTATGCGGGTTGATGAGAAACAGAGCATTGCCTGTAGCGCTTTTAGCTGGTGAAATCGCGAAGCCATTGCTGCCTGTAGGTTCCTCTTCCCATGGGTTAATATTTTCTTCGGCATAGGCAATTGCGTTATCTGTATCATAAAAGTCTGCAAGCTCCTTCAATGATATAGTTTCGATATCTCCACCGATGCTGCCCTCGCTAAACATCAGCGGCATCCAGGGTTCAAACTTTGTAATGAGTTTTGGTTTTGTTTCCGGGTGTGTTTGTAAATAATAGTTGGCGCCATCCGCAAAGGAGTTGAGAAGTTTTTGCATCCACTCGGGACTTTCCAAATAAATGGAGGCTGCCTTCGCCGTATCGATAAACATCTGCATGCGCAGGTCACTCATCAGGCTTGCTTCACCTTCTACCTCAGCCATGCGCCCCATAGCGTTGATATAATTTACCTCCACCCGGTTGAAGTCATCTTCACACTGGGCGTAGATAAGACCAAATACAGCATCCGCATCGGTTTGGCCAAAAATGTGTGGAACCCCCCATTGATCGCGGATAATGGTAATGCGCTCAGCCTGTTCTTGTAAAAGATTGGATTCTTTTGAAGGTGTAGCACATTGACTAAAAACTACTAAAAGAGAGAGTAGGGCAATAAATCTCATAAGGTTGGAATATTGATCCATCGCAATTTAGAGTTTATTGTAAAGCGAACAACAGGAATTGTGGTGTGTGGAGTGTCAGAACCTATTCAGGGTTCAGTTTCTTTTGATGTGCCTTGAAAGTGGACGCAATGATTTTGTCCCTTGATCGCTTTATATGAAATTTACGGGAAATTAAATTCAAATAAGAAAATAATTCAAAATGAAAGTAGCAGAAATCCATACCAACAAAGGCACCCTAAAAGTGAAGTTCTTTGAAAAAGATGCACCAAAGACTGTTCAAAACTTTGTTTCACTGGCAGAAAAAGGATTCTACGATGGCCTTACATTCCATCGCGTGATTCCTAATTTTGTTGTTCAGGGAGGCTGCCCTAATGGCATTGGAAATGGTGGACCCGGATACACAATCGACTGTGAACTAACAGGTGAGAATCAGTATCACGACAGAGGGGTGTTGTCAATGGCACATGCTGGTCGCAACACAGGCGGTTCACAATTCTTTATTTGTCATGGCAGAGAAAACACAAAACACCTGGATCGAAACCATACCGTGTTTGGTAAGGTAGATGATGGATTGGATGTGATTGATCAGATCCGTCAGGATGATGTGATGGAAAAAGTTGTGATTATTGAAGAAGCATAATCACTAAATATGAAATTTAAATCGCTATTGGTGTTGGGTGTATTGATTGCTTCTTGTTCTCCTAAAGAAAAGGAAAACGGAGATCGTTTTGAAGAGTTATTTCGTGGCGAGCTCAACGTGGTAGATCTTACTCATCCACTAAGCGAATCAAGTCCGTACTGGCCTGATCCTGCCGGTAATCCAT
>CAYTBO010000095.1:0-11142 GCA_964436055.1 uncultured Ohtaekwangia sp. | reverse complement strand
ACATATCCGATGTACTCATCGCTCAATTTGCTTACTTCCTTCCACATCAATGAGCAGGAAATTTGCATAAGCATAAAAGCCACTGTGAAAATAAAGTTGATCAACAACAACTCACGAATAGAAGGCTTGCGAAGCTCCTTAATTATTCCTGTCACTACCTTGAAGTTGAAGCGAACTTCCTTTTGCTTTTCCTTCAACGATTCGGGTAGCATAAAATAGGCAAGAATAAAATTGACTACACAAAGAGCGGCAGTTACATAACCTACCATATCTACGCTCCCGGGTGTAGAAATACTTTTTAAGTAACCACCCATGGACGGTCCGAAAATAAATCCCAATCCGAAAGCAGCACCAATAAGGCCCATTGATTTGGCCCGTTCACTGGGCGAAGTAACATCAGCAATGTATGCCTGAGCCACCGAGATATTAGCAGATCCGATTCCCGATAACATCCGGGATAAGAAAACTATGAGTAGCGCATTTGCATTGGCAAACACGAGGTAAGCAATGGCTGTGATAATCACACTCCATAAAATAATTGGTCTTCTCCCGAACCGATCACTTAGCGTTCCCCAAAACGGAGAAAACATAAAGTTCATTACAGGATAGATGGCCGCAATCAAGCCAACTTGAAAATCTCGTGCTCCCAGTTCCTTAATAAAAATGGGTAGAATGGGAATGATGATTCCAAAACCCAACAGGTCTAGGAAAATTGTAACAAAAAGGACGAAGATGGGAGATTTCTTCACTCTCGATCAATCCGAAAATTTTAACTTTTTTGCCATGTTAAGACCGCAAGTATACTATTTTTAGCAACTTAATTAGACTAATAATTAAAAATTGAATCCGCTCCTCCAGCCTGCTGTTCAAGAATTTATCAAGGCGCATGAGCATGACGATGAACAAGCCCTGCTTCTTAAAAGTAAGCTGATACATGGATTGCCTACGCGGTTGATCGTTGAGCAGATAGCATCCAGGCGCAAAGCCAAAGCGAAACTCCCTGAATTCTACAAAACTGGAAATCTCCTATACCCCCCAACTATCAATATCGAGCAATGTTCATCGGAGGCAACCGCTTTGTACAAATCCACATTGGTATACGGCAATTCCATAGTTGATCTATCGGGCGGTTACGGTGTTGACTGCTATTACTTCAGCAAGGTTTTCGATAAGGTGATTTGCGTTGAACCGGATAACAATTTGTTAGAACTTGTGAAACACAATCACCAAGAGCTAAAAGCAATTAACATTTCCCATATAAATAGTACTGCAGAAAATTTCATCGCTTCAAATTCCAATAACTTCGATGTTGGCTACCTCGATCCATCGCGAAGAAAAGGGTCTCAAAAAATTGTTAAATTCTCTCATTGTGCACCTGATCCATCAGTATTGTTACCAGATTTGAAAAAGCATTTCAAATCGATTCTATTAAAGGCATCGCCATTACTTGACATTACACAAGGCACGAGAGAATTGAATCATGTGTCAAAGGTTTATATCGTAGCGGTAGTGAATGAATGTAAGGAACTGTTGTTTCTCATACAAAACGATCAACCAACAATCATGCAAATGGTAGCAGTTGATTTATCCTATGACGGTCAGGTTCAAAATCAATTTGAATTCAGTCTGACCGAAGAACAAAATGCTGAAGTTGAGTATGCCGATCCGCAGAATTATCTTTATGAACCCACCGCTGCGCTACTAAAAGCGGGAGCCTTTAAGTTGCTTGCATCAAAATTCTCTCTAAACAAACTTGCATCAAACACGCATTTGTATACATCAGAAAAATTAGTTGATACGTTTCCTGGTAAGATATTTCAAATTGATGCATTATTGAAGCCTGACCCAAAAGCAGTAAAACATTTGATACCAGAAATGAAAGCTAATGTTACTACCAGGAATTACTTACTCACGCCTGCGCAATTAAAACAAAAGCTTCATGTTAATGATGGCGGTGAAAAGTTCTTAATCGGTTTTTCAGGAGCGAAAAAAAAATTTCTGGCCCTTGCCCTCCGTATCAAATAAAAATACCAAGTACCTGATAGGATATAAAAAATATCAATGATAGGGACCCATAAATCAGAATTATTTTTTTTCTGTTCTGAACATCTTCCCACCACAACAAAAGCCATGGTTTAAACAATCCAATAATTAACGAAAGCAGACACGCATAGCTGAGCAACAAACAGAACAATCGAATGGATTGCATTTCCAATATTCCATATTAAAACCTGAAATTCAAAAGCCTGATGGCTAAGGAGTCAACCCTTAAAAATCTGGAGCAGGTTTATTCACCAATAAATCTAGGGGTCGATTGAAAATCTCCAGGAAAGCAGAACTCTCTTGATTTTGAATATTAATGTCCGTTTTGAATTAAATGCTTCACCTTTTCGGGATTAACCTGTTATGATTATTATAGAAGATCGCAAGTGAAAGAATTTTCATTTTTGTTAAAAACCTTACATCTCCCAACTTTTTATAAATGTGTTTTGTTATTTGCAGTCCACAGTAAATTCCACAATGATGAGAAGCCTCTTGGTAAGTGCTTTTCGCAATTTCCAGCGAAGTCGGGTATATGTCATCTTGAACCTATTGGGCCTAACCTTAGGGTTCGCAGTGTTCATTTCCCTGTTTTTGTTTACTGCTCATGAAAAATCTTATGACATTTTTTCCGGTTCCGATCGTGTTTTCAGGCTGAAGGGAATTCGCGCTAACCAGGATGGTTCCAGGCGGGAAGCTGTAACCTCTCCTTTTGCTGCCGGCCCCGATATAAAATCTGCTTTTCCCGAGGTTGAAGAGCAAGTCAGGGTTGTTAAAACAATAGGGATGATCTACTATGAAGACCGTTGGTCAAAGACAGAAGATGTAGCCTATGCCGATGCTGGATTTTTCCAAGTATTTTCTATGCCTCTTGTGCACGGGAATACCAACCGTGCACTTGCTGAAATCAATAGTATCGTTCTTTCCGCTTCTTTTGCAAAACAAATTTTTGGTAGTGAAAACCCAATCGGCAAGCAAGTGGGCTATAAAGGTCGGCTTACCTATGAGGTAACAGGTGTCTTTCCGGATTTTCCAGAAAACAGTCATTTAAAATTTGATGCCTTATTGTCATTTAAAAACTATGAGCTTGTCCGCACTGATATCGCGGATGAACCTTGGCAATGGGAAGCCCCGATAACTTATTTGCGGTTGCGCACCGGGGTTGAGGCTGCGGGCTTGCAGGAAAAATTAGGCTGGCTCATAGAAGAAAAATGTGGAGAGTTCCTTCGGGAAATTGATCAACAATATACTATTGAATTACAACCCGTTAATTCCATCCACTTGCATTCACACCTGGTAGGTGAATTAAGAAAAAATGGTGATGGTGATTTAGTGAAATATTTGGAAAGCATAGCTTATGCGATTTTGTTCCTGGCACTTTTCAATTACGTGAGCTTTTCAACCGCCAAGTCGATTGAACGCTCCAAGGAAGTTGGAATCAGAAAAGTAATGGGGAGCAGGCGCTACCAACTGGTGGTTCAATTCCTGGTCGAGTCCCTTCTATTGCACTTCATTTCTTTGATTTTGGCAATCGGTGTTTTAGCATTGAGTTATCAATACTTGCAAGAACATATCTTTTCTTTTAAAGACTTGCTTCTTATCCCTTCAACCTCATGGCTAACACTTTGTGCTATTTTCATAAGTGTAGCTTTAACATCGGGCCTTTATCCAGCAATGATCCTTTCAAGTTATGATCCCAGTAATGCCCTGAAGGGTAAAATTTCCGGTTCAAGCAGAGGCGCGATGGTAAGAAAAGTTTTAGTTATCGTTCAGTTTGCCACTTCCTTAGTATTAATTATCTGGATTTTCGTGGTGATGGGTCAATTGCGCTTTATGAGGGAAACCCAATTAGGATTCGAACTTAATCGCCTGGTGATTAGGGATTCGGAAGTTTATGATTCCTTGTTTGATAGAAACTCTGCATTATACAAAATGGAACTAGCCAGGCTGCCTAGTGTCCGTCATGTGTCTTATGTTGGAATGTTGCCTGGTGATCACAACCTGTTCTTTTCAGCCGGTGTGAGGAGGCCAAGCGCTCCAACTGAGTCCGCTACTTCAATTGAATATGTAGTGGTGGATGAAACTTTTGATACAACATATGGCTTGGAGATATTGGCGGGCAACGGCTTCAAAAAGGAGAGCATGCCGTGGAAGGAAATTATTTTGAATGAAAGCGCCATGCGGGCAGTCGGTTTTAATGACCCGGAAGACGCTATTGGAGAAAAAATATTATTTCTCAAAGATACCCCCCGTATTGCACGCGTGGTAAAGGATTTTCATTTTCATTCTCCAAAAGAATCAGTAAAGCCACTTGCCTTTCTATTTGCTCCACATATGGGTTATTATTTTACACTTGATTTTGAGCCACATACATTACCTGAAGTTACAGAAGGCGCACAAACTCTTTTTGCAAGTATTTATCCGGGGCAGCCTTTTAGCCATAAGCTATTGAGTGATCATTTCAACGCGCAGTATGAATCTGAGATAACTTTGGAGCAGGCGCTATATTTCTTCTCTGGGTTGTCGATTTGTATTACCTGCCTGGGCCTTTTGGGAATGGCTACATACACCACACAAATACGAAAAAAGGAAATAGGAATAAGGAAAACGCTAGGAGCCACTACGGTTGGGGTCCTTTTGCTTCTGTGGCGCGAGCATTTTCTGACAATTTTCCTGTCAACTATAGTTGCTGTTCCGGTTTCATGGTATTTATCAACTCAGTGGTTAATGTCATTTGTTACCCGCATTGAACTGACACCAATTCTATTCATTGAGCCTTTGGCTATCCTTATTGCCATTAGCTTAGGCACTGTTTTAATGCAAACGCTTCGAGCTGCCTTAGCAAACCCGGTGGACAGTATTAAGTATGAGTAACCAAGTTTGCTCGAATCATTATTGATAATTAATCGTTTCTTATTGTTGGGATAAGTTTTTTAAGGGATACTAATGAGTTAATTCCAATTCCCTACATTTGCATTCCTGATTTTGAAGGCTTGAGGGCGAAAGATTTTTTATCAATTTATAGCACGGATGGGCTGGTACAAACACTGGCTGAAAGGATTCGTACGCCCAAACCAGAAATAATCCACCTCAAAGGACTTAGCGGCAGTCTGGATGCTGTCACATTTGCATCCGTGTGCAAGGCCACACGTTCAAGTCACCTGATTGTGCTTCACGATAAAGAGGAAGCAGCCTACTTTTTGAATGACCTGCAAAATCTGCTGGGCAACAAAGTGATTCTCTTTTTTCCCATGTCATATCAGAAACCTTACGAATATGACGAAACGGAGAATGCTAATATTCTCATGCGATCCGAAGCACTCACTATATTGAGTGCCCATCCTGACAACCAGATTATTGTTACCTACCCGGAAGCGCTGGTAGAAAAAGTAATCAACAAAAAGTCACTGGCCAGCAATACGTTTACCATTAAGAAAGGTGAAAAGCTCGATAATCAATTCCTCGAGGATTTCTTTCATACTTATGATTTTGAGAAAACCGATTTTGTATACGAGGCCGGTCAGTTTGCTATTCGTGGGGGTATTATTGATGTCTTCTCCTTTGCACACGATATTCCCTATCGCGTGGAGCTTTTTGGAGATGAGGTGGAGAGCATTCGAAGCTTCGATCCGGGTTCACAACTTTCTGTAGAAATTCTTGATCACGTTAGCCTGATGCCCAATGTACAAACACGTTTGGTGCAGGAAGAAAGAAATTCTTTGCTGGATTTCATTTCTCCGGCCACGCGCATTTGGTTGAAGGATACTGAACTCACACAGGATGTAATCTCCAAAAGTTTTGATAAAGCTTCACTTCGGTTTGACAAAATTTTGAGAGACAGCGGCAACGCAAAGCTGGGATTAAAACCCGAACAACTATTTGAAACCCGCGAATACTTCAGTGAGCGGCTGTTGGACTTTGTAAGGATAGAATTTGGAAACCGGTTTTTGTTTGTTGCCGATCATACATTGGATTTTAAATCATCTGCCCAGACTTCTTTCAATAAGAATTTTGAATTGATGGCTTCCTCGCTGATTGATTCACAAGGACAGGGGTACACCAATTTCATTGCTGCAGAGCAGCCAAAGCAATTGGAGCAACTTCAGGAAATTTTTGAGGAAATCAATCCCAACCTTGAGTTCCGACCTTTGGAATTTCCATTAAGGCAAGGCTTTGTTGATCACTCAATGAAAATCGGTTGCTACACCGATCACCAAATATTTGAACGGTTTCATCGATACCGCAGTAAAGAAAAGTTTTCCAAGTCGAAAGCGATGACCTTTCGGGAGTTGCAAACACTCCAGCCCGGCGATTTCATCACGCACATTGATTATGGCATTGGCAAGTTTGCCGGGCTTGAAAAAAAATTGGTTAACGGCAAAGAACAGGAAGCTATCAGGCTTGTCTTTCGCGATGACGACATGCTTTATGTAAGCATCCACTCCTTGCATAAGATATCGAAGTATTCCGGTAAGGATGGAACTCCTCCATTAATTAGTAAACTCGGCAGCGGAGAATGGGAAAATAAAAAAGCCAAGGTCAAGAAAAAAGTCAAGGACATTGCCAAAGAGCTTATTGATCTTTATGCCAAACGCAAGCAGGCACCCGGACATGCATTCCAGGCTGATGGTTTCCTGCAGGCTGAACTGGAGTCTTCTTTTCTTTATGAAGATACACCCGATCAGGCCAGCGCAACGGCAGACGTGAAACGGGACATGGAAACCCCGCATCCCATGGACAGATTGGTCTGTGGGGATGTTGGTTTTGGAAAAACGGAAGTAGCCATACGGGCTGCCTTCAAAGCGGTGACCGAGGGAAAACAAGTAGCCGTGCTGGTGCCTACTACTATTCTGGCTATGCAACATCATCGCACATTTTCGGAGCGATTAGGAAATTTTCCTGTTCAGATCGAATATATTTCCCGTTTTAAAACAGAAAAAGAAATTAAGCAAATCAACAAAGAGGTGGCGGAGGGAAAGATAAACATTGTCATTGGAACGCACAGGCTGGTAAGCAAAGATGTCAAGTTTCATAACCTGGGTTTGCTGGTAATTGATGAGGAACAAAAATTTGGTGTGAAGGTGAAAGACAAGCTGAAGGAGATGAAGATAAATGTAGACGTACTTACCCTGACAGCTACCCCCATACCCAGAACGCTCCACTTCTCGCTGATGGGTGCGCGCGATTTAAGTATCATTGCAACGCCTCCTCCCAATCGTCAGCCTGTTACTACACAACTTCATACATTCGATGAAAAGGTTATTCGCGATGCCATCAGCCATGAATTACAAAGAGGTGGCCAGGTATTTTTCGTTCACAACAGGGTAAGCGACATTGAACACCTTGCCAATATTATTTTTAAGCTGGTGCCCGATAGCCGAATTGGCATTGCCCACGGACAAATGGAAGGCAACCGGCTCGAAAAAGTAATGGTAAAATTTATTGAAGGCGCCTATGATGTACTGGTCTCTACCAACATCATTGAGTCCGGATTGGATATTCCCAATGCCAACACGATCATAATTAATCAGGCGCACATGTTTGGGTTGAGTGACCTCCATCAAATGCGCGGACGGGTAGGACGGTCTAATAAAAAAGCTTATTGTTACCTGCTTACCCAGCCAACGTCAGTTTTGTCCTCCGATTCGCGAAAGCGCCTTTCTGCACTGGAAGAATTCTCGGATTTAGGAGATGGATTTAAAGTAGCTATGCGGGACTTGGATATTCGCGGTGCGGGCAATCTGCTGGGTGCGGAACAAACCGGCTTTATCAACGACCTTGGTTTTGAAACCTATCACAAAATTTTGGATGACGCTATTCAGGAGTTGAAAGAAACAGTCTTCAAAGAGCTATTCTCCCAGGAGCTTTCAGAAAAGGTAAAAGTATTGGTGCAGGATTGTGTGATTGAAACCGATTTGGAAATACTGATTCCAGATAGCTATGTGAACAATACAAGTGAACGGCTTCAGCTTTATGCCAAACTGGATAACATAAAGAATGAAGATGACCTTGTAACGTTTAGCAATTCCTTGCGCGACCGTTTTGGCCCAATTCCCGATGTCGTAGCCCAACTAATACATTCTATTCAACTACGATGGCTAGGGGAAGAATTGGGTTTTGAAAAAATTAGTTTGAAATCAGAAAAATTGAAAGCCAATTTTATGGTTGGCAAGGATGAGTATTTTAAATCCGATGTATTCGGTAAAATTCTGGAATTCGTTCAAACCCACCCAAGCCAGTGCAAGCTAAAAGATTCTGTGGGCAAATTGACTTTAATTATCGAAGCTATTCCTTCCGTCGATGCCGCGTTGGAAATACTTCAACCTCTTTCCGCTCAAAAATTTAAATCAGCCAGCGAAATCGTTTCGGCATAGGCCTCTATTAATTGGAGGTCGTTGAAGGCGTGAATTTTCAAAATCTTCTTGTACAGGGAAGAATAATGCACTTCAATAAAAAAGTGGCCCGTATGATACAGGTAAGCCTTGCCCTGAGGCAAATCCCTATGGGTGATATAGTTGGAATAACTCGTGACGATATCACACTTTTGATCGAATGAGCGTTCACTAAAATCTTTAATGGATAACAATTTCATTTTGGCTTGGTTGCCAAACGTAATTGCGAAACCCATACCAGTGAAGTTTTATTCGATTTTGGGTTAAAATAGCCATTTTAGGACCCAAGAATGCTCAAACCGGGATTAGTATTCCCAAATCGAGACTTTGGGTTAAACGCAATATAAAATCTTTCCTTGCCGTTATTCAGGAACTTAAACGATGCAATCTACTTAGACCATGGATTTATCAATAAAATCCTTTCTCTTTGGAAAACATCTAATTATCTACATATATTAGCGGTTGCTTTGACTATTAATATGAATAAAATGAAGTACTACAAGGGTCTACTTTTTTTAGTTGGCGGCTCCCTCATTATTTCATCCTGCTCACTTTTTGGTAATCGGGGCGGAAAGCCCAGTGCTACCAATCCAGGACAATTGAGTACTGCCACAGGCTTGGCCTACAATGATGAAGATGCAGGAGGATTCGAGGTAAAGGCATTTGAAGGCCAACCCGATGCTCCTAATACTGTGTTTATTGAAGGAGGTCGTGCCGTTATGGGATCATTTGAGGAAGACGTAATGTCTTACCGCGATAATATTGAAAGAACAGTTTCTGTAGCTTCCTTTTATATGGATGAAACCGAAATTGCAAACATTCACTGGTTGGAATACCTTCACTATCTCGCAAAAGATTCTACACAGGAGGTTTATTCAGCGGCTCTTCCCGACACTACCGTCTGGGTTGGCAAGCTTGCCTTCAACGATCCATATGTTGATCATTATCTGAGATATCCCGGTTTTCGTTATTTCCCTGTAGTTGGTGTTAGTTGGACTCAAGCCAACAACTATGCCGTGTGGAGAACGCTTGCCGTAAACAGACAACTTGCTGAACAATCCGGCGAAGAATATGCTGAAACTGACGGCAGGATTCCATTGGAATCGGGAATCGTTATTCCGGCATATCGCTTGCCTACGGAGGCTGAGTGGGAGTATGCCGCCCAGGCACTGATAGGAACACAATGGCTTGAGGAAATGCAAACACACCAGCGTATCTATCCATGGGATGGTCATGCGCTTCGTAATCCGTATGGCAAACAAATGGGTTTCTTCCTGGCAAACTTTAAACGGGGTCGTGGAGACTATGCCGGTATTGCAGGTCGCTTGAATGACGGTGCATTGATTACATCATATATTTATGAATTCCCTCCCAACGATTATGGCTTATATAATATGGCAGGCAATGTCAGCGAATGGGTAATGGATGTATATCGCCCGATGTCTTACCAGGATTTTGATGACCTTAACCCTATTAGAAGAGATGGATTTTTGGATGATGTAACAGGCTACAACAGCAACAGCGAACAAAATCCTCAAGGATTTACATCATTGATTACTGATAAGGCCCGTGTCTACAAAGGTGGCTCATGGAAAGATGTGGCCTACTGGATGTCTCCTGGTACCCGAAGATATTTGGATCAAGACTCAGCAGCTGCTACCATTGGATTTCGTTGTGCTATGATCCGCGCTGGTTCTAACTACTAAAGGATCTTAAGCTAAAAATATAAGCCCTCTTCCACCGAAGAGGGCTTTTTTTATTGCGCTTCCGCTATACAAGCTATACTCAATTGTGTACATCCGCTTTTGAGAAGATGTGTTCCACACGCCTCAAGGGTAGCTCCTGTAGTAATTACATCATCGACTAATAATACCCTTTTCCCTGCTACCCGATCGCTGTGCGCTATCGCGAAAACGTCCTTTATATTTTCCCAACGTTCCATTTTATTTTTGCGGGTCTGTGTTTTTGTACTGCTCTTCCTGATGGAAACCGAATCATTCCATGGAATATCAAGGGCATAGCTAAGTCCTTCCGCAAATTTTGCACTTTGATTATATCCCCTTTTCCTGCGTCTCGATGCATGCAGTGGCACCGGTATAATCAGATCAAAAGCATCATTCAATCCATTTTTTTTCATTTGACTTCCAAAAACTTTTCCAAGCTTCACACCAATCTCCGGATGATGATTGTACTTGAGCTGATGCAATAACTTCTGCACAGCCCCACCTTTTTTCAGTTTTAAAAATGCAAAGCCATAGGTGATGGGTAATCTTCCAATCAGCTTATCTTTAATGGCGTTTTCCTCAAGCTCGTAATTAGTCCTTGGCAAATTGATCAGGCAGCGCGTGCACAACGTATCCTCACCCCCAACTAATGAAGTGCTGCACGAAAGGCAATACCTAGGAAAAAAAAGAGAAACAAAATCATAGAGTATCCCCATCACTTACCGGTCATTGGTTTTGATTCTGAATGCGCTCATCTTTGCAGCTATGTAAAAAAAATCTTTACCCATGAGTCTTGTAAAGCAATTTAATGAATACCGATCCAAAATGAATGAAAAGATTCAGGCTTCTGATAATCTCATTATCAAAAGGATATTCAATTTGGACACCAATGCCTATGCTGCAGGCGCCCTGGATGTTAAATCCAAAGAACTGATCGGACTTACCTGTTCCCTGGTGTTGCGTTGCGATGATTGTGTAAAGTACCA
>CAYTBO010000094.1:0-11177 GCA_964436055.1 uncultured Ohtaekwangia sp. | reverse complement strand
GCACAACAAATCATCAGGGGCGGGCGCAGCCCGCCCCTGATGATTTGCGCGGACTACTAGCTTTCTATAGCAATCAAAACGAATTCAGCCGCGCAACAGCGATAGCATTTAGCTCAATGCTTTACATCCTATGAATTTCTAAAATTTGCAAGATTTTCGATATAAAATTCCCCTTTCTTGCAGATTTTATCAACTCAAATCACATCATATTCCCATTAATCTAAACCCTTTCGGCTTTTTAAGGGGTGACTAAATATTACTTACGGTAGTCCAGTGCAGGGGCACGATCACCAATTAAGGCTTCGTAATTAAACCCTGTGGTTCTTCCTTTAAACTCTTTCCATGCTTCGGTCAGCAATGCTGGATTTGTAAATGCATCGATAGCAGTTAATGCCATCGACTTCGCTGCAATCATCATTCCTTTTGAACCAATAGAAGTACCGCCGGCGGCAACGGCCTGCCAGCTATGGGCAGCAGTACCAGGCACCCATGTGGCCGCAGACATGCCCACGGTAGGCACTACCCAGCTCACATCCCCAACATCGGTAGACCCAGATCCACCTCCACCTATCCTTACTTCGTAGGGAGCAATTTCCTGTGTACTGGTTAATGTGGGAATATCTCCAGTAAATGATTTTTGAATTTCTGTACCAAACTTCCTTTCTTCGTCTGACATTGTGTAGCCTCCCACTTCTGTGAGGTTTGCATGCATTGCTTTGGATAAAGTTTCATTGGGTAATAAATCATGCACACCACCCATGATTTCATACTCAACCTTTGTATCTGTTCCAAGTGCAGCACCTTTGGCTGCGTTTACTATCCTTTCCCAAACATCTTTTACTTCATCACGATTGGGATGTCTTACGTAGTAATAAACCTCTGCAAATGCCGGCACCACATTAGGTGCTTCTCCTCCGCGCGTAATTACATAATGTATTCTGGTATCAGAGGTGACATGTTCACGCATCATATTCACCATCACATTCATGGATTCCACGGCATCCAAAGCAGACCGCCCCCGATGTGGAGCTGCTGCAGCATGAGATGCCACGCCATAGAATCTAAATTTCCCGGATTTATTTGCCAGAGATGTTCCTGGATTTGCTGCATTTCTTGCTCCCGGGTGCCAGTTGATAACTACATCTACATCCATGAACAAACCTTCCCTAACCATATACACTTTACCTGATCCACCCTCTTCTGCTGGTGTGCCATAAAATCTAATGGTACCTTGTTTCTTGTTGACAATTAACCAGTCCTTAACAGCAATAGCAGCAGCAGAAGATGCTGTGCCAAACAAGTGATGACCACAAGCATGACCTGCTCCCTGGCCTTCAATGGATTTTTTTTCAGGTACAGCCTCCTGTGATACTCCGGGCAACGCATCAAATTCACCTAGTATGGCTACTACCGGTTTGCCCGAACCATAACTGGCTATGAATGCAGTAGGCATACCCGCCACACCACTTTCAATTTTGAAACCTTGCTTGCTCAGTGTCTCCTGCAACAGTGCAGAACTTTGAGTCTCCTGAAATCCGACTTCCGCAAAACCCCATATCTGTTGCGCGATTTTGGCATACTCTTCTGATTTAGAATCCATAACCTTGATCACGTCTTTTTTGGTTTTTTGGGCCATAGCGAAATGGCTTACAGCAAATAGTATTAATAGCAGTCGAAATGAAGTTTTCATAGCAATAGAAGATGTTTTTGGGAAATTACGAAAAGGAAAATCGTTAATCGTGAAATTTACAGCGGTGGTTGGTTGAAAGCAAACGAACAACTTCCAAATGGGCTGAAATCACAAAATCCTCAACAGACACAGCACTAGATATACAAGCTCTGGTAGACATTAACATTTTGGCAAAAGAACCCGGAGGAGGAAGGAGTACATCAAGCTATTGCATTGTTCAATTGCGCCCCTAAGCTGCCGTACTGATACGGTCACCATTCTTTACCGACTCTGCATGTTGGCTGATATCAAGCCCCAACCTTTCTTCGTGAGGCGAAACCCTTAATTGGGTAAGCAAACCGGTCACTTTGTAAATCAGGTAGGAGCCAATGAATGTAAACAGCCCCACAATCACCAATGCCATCAGGTGATGCTTTAAGGTTTCGTATTGTCCATAGATCAATCCTACATCTTTGGCAAATACTGCTGTTAAGATCATGCCTACAATACCACCCAATCCATGACAGGGAAATACATCCAATGTGTCATCCAGTGTTGTTCGCTGTTTGTAATACACGGCAAGGTTGCTTACCAATGCTGCCACGAAACCAATGAATACACTTTGACTTAGTGTAACGAATCCGGCAGCCGGTGTAATGGCGACTAGCCCGACAACCGCACCAATACATGCACCCATAGCAGATATTTTCCTGCCTACCAATGCATCAAACAATACCCAGGTGATCATAGCAGATGCAGATGCCATATTGGTAGTGGCAAAGGCCTGTACTGCCAAACCATTGGCAGCCAAAGCCGAGCCGGCATTGAAACCAAACCAACCAAACCAGAGCATACCCGTACCCAAAATAATAAACGGAACATTGGCAGGTTGGTGCATACTTTGCTCTCTCTTGCCCAAAATATAAGCCCCGGCCAGCGCAGCAAATCCTGCAGACATGTGAACTACCGTGCCTCCGGCAAAATCGATCACGCCCCATTGTCTTAAGAATCCCTCTGGGTGCCAGGTCCAATGCGCCAGAGGGCAGTAAATAAGCAATGAGAACAGACACATAAATATTAAATACGATGTAAACTTCACACGCTCGGCAAAGCTACCTGTGATCAATGCCGGTGTGATGATGGCAAATTTGAGTTGAAAGAGTGCAAAAAGTAGAAAGGGAAATGTAGGTGCAAAATCCGGATGTGGCGCCAAACCAACATTGCGAAAAGCAAAAAAAGTAACGGGATTACCTATCAATCCATTATAGCTTTCACCGAAGGCAAGGCTAAAGCCGACCAGATACCAAAGCAAACTAATAACACCTAAGGCTATGAAACTTTGCAACATGGTAGAAATCACATTTTTCAAACTAACCATACCACCATAAAAAAATGAAAGGCCCGGTGTCATAAACAATACAAAAGCCGTAGCAACAATCATCCAGGCCGTATCAGCCTTATCAATTCCAACAGCTTCTTCTGTATTAAAAGTTTTATCACTTTGAAGCAGTACGATCAATTGAAGTGCTACCAGCACTGCGAATATCACGATCCATCTAGTCTTTGGTTTTTTCATGTGTTAATATTTATTTTTTTAAAGTCACATGGAATCGCTCTAATTAACATGCTGTTGGGTATAAGGCACTTGTATGGCGATTTCATAACCTACTTTTCAAAATTTTAAATAAAAATTGAAAAATTAGGGCTAAAAGTGAACCATATCAGGTAAAATAATACCGGAATCGATTGAATTGAGTTAAAAATGAACCCAACATGATGAGAAAACTTCTATTATATGACAGAATTAGTCCTCTTGAAGGCAACTACCACACACATCAGATACTTTTTCATTATTCTTAAACTTTGGTAGCTTGGTAAGCTTAATATTAAATTCAATGAAGAAACTCCTACTACTACTTCTCACTTCAATTTCCATTTATAGTTATGGTCAAGGGCAGGTCAAAAAAGCGCCTGAAATAAAAGAGGGAGATGGTCCTCACACACAACTAATCATCCGTGGTGTTATGCTTGTGGATGGTACAGGTGCACCACCCATCGGACCGGTGGACATCGTAGTAAAACAAAATAAAATCACCAACATTCAAACAGTAGGATACCCCGGTGTAGCAATTGATCCTGAAAAAAGACCAAAGCTCGAATCAGGCGGTAAAGAGTTGGATTGTAATGGCATGTATCTCATGCCAGGCTTTGTTGATTCACACGCACACATCGGTGGTGGGCAGGCCCCCAGTGCCGAGTATGTTTTCAAATTATGGCTCGGGCACGGTGTAACTACCGTTCGGGACCCATCTGCCGGTAATGGACTAGATTGGGTATTGGATCAAAAAAATAAAAGCGCAAAAAACCTGATTACGGCACCGCGCATTAAAGCTTATACCTCGTTTGGACAAGGTAGCAAGGAACCCATTGCGACACCTGATCAAGCTCGACTATGGGTACAGGAAAATGCAAAAAAAGGAGCTGATGGTATAAAATTTTTCGGTGCTGCCCCTGACATCATGGATGCGGCACTGCGTGAAAATAAAAGGCTCGGTCTCCGCTCAGCCTGCCACCATGCACAGGTAGATGTAGCCCGGTGGAATGTTTTAAACTCTGCAAGATCAGGTCTCAACAGCATGGAGCATTGGTACGGATTGCCGGAAGCACTATTTTACAACCGCACCATTCAGGATTTCCCTGCTGATTACAATTACCAAAATGAGCAACACCGATTTGGCGAAGCAGGTAAATTATGGAAGCAGGCAGCACCTCCCTATTCTGAACACTGGAGCAAGGTGATGAATGAATTACTCTCTCTGGATTTTACGCTTGACCCTACTTTTAATATCTATGAAGCATCGCGTGACCTGGACCGAGCGCGTAGAGCTGAATGGCATGAAGAATATACACTCCCATCACTTTGGAAATTTTATCAACCCAGTAAAATTTCACATGGCTCTTACTGGCATGACTGGGGTACCGAACAGGAAGTTGCGTGGAAAGAGAACTATAGATTGTGGATGACTTTCGTGAATGAGTATAAAAACAGAGGAGGTCGCGTGACGGCTGGCTCCGACTCGGGATTTATTTTCCAACTCTACGGATTTGCCTACATCCGTGAACTGGAGCTTTTGCGCGAAGCTGGTTTCCATCCCCTCGAAATTATAAGATCAGCCACATTAAATGGTGCTCAATTATTGGGCATGGACAAAGAAATCGGTTCCGTTGAAGTTGGTAAGCTAGCTGACTTTGTAATTGTCAATGAAAATCCACTAAAGAACCTTAAAGTTCTCTATGGAACCGGAGCCATCAAATTGACGGATGATAATAAAGTAGTACGAGTAGGTGGTGTAAAGTATACTGTGAAAGATGGTATTGTATACGACTCAAAGAAGTTGCTTGAGGATGTCAAGAAAATGGTGGCCGAGGAAAAAGCAAAAACTGGTTTTGTGCTGAAACAACCTGGAATAGATTAACCCATATGAAAAATATTTTACTCTTGGTTATAACATCATTTCTGTTCGTAGCCTGTTCAAAAAGGAAAGAAGAACAACCAGAAAAAATGCCTGAAGTTGTTTCGCTGCTTGGCACAACTTACTATGAACCAGAAAGAAGCCCCGAAGCCCAGCAAAGACTTGATAGCAGTCTGGCTTTGGCAAAGAAAAATTTTACTGACGATCCTTCCGAAGAAAATTTTATCTGGTACGGAAGAAGACTTGGATACCTCTCCCGGTTCAACGATGCCATTGACATCTTAAGTCAGGGGATTGATAAGTATCCAGAATCCTATCGCCTGCTACGGCATCGAGGCCATAGGTTCATTTCTATGCGTTTGTTTGACAGAGCCATTGATGATTTGACCAAAGCAAGTCAGTTAATGCCACCCTATCCTGTTGAAATTGAACCTGATGGAGCACCCAACAAACTAAACATTCCACTTTCTTCGACACAATTCAATATTTGGTATCACCTGGGCTTAGCTCATTACCTCAAAAGTGATTTTGAAAAAGCCGAACAAGCTTATATTGAATGCCTGAAAGTAAGTGACAACGATGATCTTCTTGTGGCCACGATTGATTGGTTTTATATGACCTATAGGAGGCTGGAGAAAAATGAAGTGGCGGAGGGATTGCTAGGAAATATTACTGATACGATGAATATTATTGAAAATGATTCCTACTATCAGCGATTGCAAATGTATGAGCGTAAACTTCAGCCCGAGGATTTACTGACCGTGAATGAACAAACTGAAGATTATGATTTGTCGCTTGCAACTCAGGGCTATGGTGTAGGCAACTGGTATTTATACAATGGTGATACTACCAAGGCAAAGGAAATATTTGAAAAGGTTGTTGCAGGTAAGAGCTTTGCTTCATTTGGCTTTATTGCTGCCGAGGCAGAATTGTCAAGGATGCAAAAGTAAGGTAAGTGGCATATGCTGATTGATTAAACCTATATATCCTTCGCACATCGGAAACCCGTATGATTTAAACCCGAATCAATCGTTGATCCCATCCTTCTCGATACGCGGTATCCACTGCAGTACGAATCGTTGCACAAAAAAGAGCCACCCCGAAGCACTCGTTCCGGCTGCGGAGTAAACGTATTCCGCAAGGGAGGAAGTTGATCTTCAACCATTTCTACATAACCTTGATTGTTGTAGATGTCTTCGCACCACTCCCAAACATTTCCCGCCATATCGTACAATCCAAATTTGTTGGGTGGGTAAGTCTTCACGGGAGCTGTGGCAAAATATCCGTCCTCTCCCAGGTTCTCGTAAGGAAAACCTCCTTGCCAGAAGTTGGCTTTGTCCGATGACTTTTCAGCCGGTTCATTACCCCAGGGATAGATAACGTCAGAAGAGCCGCCGGAAGCCGCCCACTCCCATTCAGCCTCAGTGGGTAACCGTTTTCCCGCCCATTTTGCATAAGCCTGTGCATCAACCCAGGCGATGTGGGCAACAGGATGATTCATTCTGTCTTTTATGTCTGAGTTCGGACCTTCGGGATGACGCCAGTTGGCTCCGTTAGTCCAGCGCCACCATTGAGTGTAATCGTTAAGATCAACAGCCGTGCTGGTTTGTTTAAAAACCAAAGAGCCTGCCACAAGTACACTATCGGGTGGTTTGGGTGTTCCCGGAGGAACCTGCTTTTTCATTTCCTCCCAATCAATATTTTTCTCTGCAACTGTGACATATCCAGTGGCATCCACAAACTGAGCAAACTGTTCGTTAGTCACCTCGGTCGCGTCCAAATAAAATGAAGTGATACGCTCTTCGTGTCTAGGAAATTCGTCTCTGCCTGCTTGTTCGGAGCGTCCGCCCATAGTAAACTTACCTCCATGTATAATTACCATTCCCGGAGGTGCTTCACCCGTATTATTACTAGATGTGTTTTCATTGGTTGGTTTCCCACAAGCCGTAAGGAAGACAATTAAAGCAATTAAAAAGCAAGTATTCAGGATTTGATTAGGCTTAGTTTCGATGGATGACCTTTCTTTCATCGTTTGTTTTGTAATCTCCACTCAAATGTAACGCAATCCATTCTTATCTCTCCCCTACTCAAATGAAGAAGATTTATACTTATATGTTCGGTAAAGTGATTTCTCGATTATCCGCATTCAATACTTCCTTTTGTCTTATAACAGCCACATATGTAATACTCTCCCCCTTGTTTGTAAAACGTTAAATCCGGGATTTACGACCTTATAATTGCAGCATAAAAAAAACAACGGTTGAATGCGTAGGAGAAGGAATTAAAATTACATTTGATTTAGGGTTGATGTTCGATTTTGATTCTTATAATCTTACTTCCGGTACGCAGGAAATTTTGACAGCCCTGGCAAACACATTGAATAAATATGATGATACAGATATACTTATTGAAGGGCACACGGACAAAACCGATACTGATAGTTATAACCTGATGCTATCCCAAGAGCGTAGTGAGGATATTAAGATTTTTCTGAAACATAATAATGTGGATGGCGGCCGCATTACCACAAAAGGCTATTGAGAGGAACAACTGATTTCTGATGATGAGGTCAACAGGCGTGTTGAGGTTGCCATCTACGCAAACAAAAAAATGAAGAAGGCAGCTGAAAAAGGGCAATTGTAGTTATGTAAGCATAATTTTCATGGTGTCAAGTGCGGACGCCAAAAAGCCTTCAGAATAACTGGTAGGCTTTTTATTTTCTGTGAATGAGGAGAGCAATCAAATGATTAAGGCTCACAATTGTCAATGGGTTCACAGTAAATTTGTAATTTAGTTTTAAAATAACGTTTGGTCACGGTTGAGGGTGACAACCTATCCGCCTTGACATTTCAGTGCGTAGCCATTGTAATCTCAACTGGTGTTTTATGATAGCCTCGCGGTAATCAGAATAATAGTAAGAGTCGAGTTAAAATAATTGTTAGAAAATGGATGCCGAATTCAAGCAATTTCTTAAACCCTGGAACCTGATACGGTTAACAAGTTCGAAGCCCGCTTTCAAAGCAAAACAGGGGTACGTGGGCGCTATATTCGAAGATGCGTTTGAGTTTGAGGAGGTCACAAATCCATATGAACACTTCAGTAACATCAGCGACCCGCCCATGCTGAAAACACATCGTGTTAACCTGTCAGATGTAAAAAACATCACCTTATAAAGTCATGTTTACTGACCAGCTAAACAGGATTAAAAGCAAACTTGGAGAGGTTAAAGTAAAAGACAAAGACCTGAAAAATTTCGGAGTCGACTACCATCAGTACACGTTGCATACGCCATTAACAGAGCACGCGGTGAAGCAGTTTGAACTTCAATACAACATTGAACTCCCCCTTGATTTTATATTTTTCCTCACAAAGTTTGGCAACGGTGGTCCCGGCCATTTTGGTGGAGCCGGACCGTTTTATGGACTTTATCCGCTGGGCAATTTTGGATACATGATTGGCTGCAAGCATACCATGCGCTTGCCGTGTTTCATCAATTCACAGCTAACGCCCGAGCAATGGAAGGAAGCAACTGCATTTGCTGAAGATGACGAGGCAGAAGGAATAGAATTTGACAAGAAGTATGATGCATTGTTTGGCGGCATGCTTCCACTGGGTACACAAGGGTGCAACTTTCAAACCATGCTCGTCTTAAATGGAGACACCTGCGGACGCGTAGTTACCATCGATCAGGATTTGCGGATGCCTATCCTGGATGGTAATAAAAACTTCCTCGACTGGTATGAAAGTTGGCTGGATCGCTTACTTACGAATAGTAATGTTTGAAGAATGGGGTGCTCCGAATTCATTCATTCTGATTAGAAGTTGCTGAATGTAGGTTATGACGGATTGACCGTTTTCGCCTAAATCAAATATCGTCAGAAAGGGTAATAACTTCTTAACCCTTCGATTTACTCCACATAAATCAATCAATTCCTAACTATCAATTGGTCAAATTACTTTCGGGCAAATTCAAGAAGGTCAATAATATTGTTCGCATCCGCAGCCTTGATGGCTGACAGATATTGCTCCCTCTCTTTTCCGGTTTTTGTAATATCTCCCTGGCTACCCCAGGTAAAAACAGGTTGATTGAAAATCTTCTCTATGATGAGATCACCCATCAGTCGCGAGTGCCGGCCATTACCGTTAGAGAAGCAGTGTATTAGTACAATCCGATGTTTAAATCGAACAGCAGTTTCATCAGGTGGATAGGTATCATGATCAATCCAATACTTACAATCATCAATCAATTTACGCAATTCAATTGCTACCTGATGCCTATCCACGCCAATGTTTTTGTTGGTCTCTCTAAACTCACCAGCCCAAGCCCACACCTCACCATACATTTTTTTGTGTACCAACTTTACAAAATCTTCAGTGAGCATATCATCCTTTTTAAACTTACGCCCCATAGTCCATTTAATGGCACGCTCTATGTTTTGCTGTTCAAACTCATCCAGCTCACCATGGGTGGTAATGGTAGGAATAAGAAGACCATCCTTCTCTTCTTCATCGAGAGGCGTTTGCCCGTCAACTAATTCAAAATCTAATCCCATAAGTAACGCGGCATTTCTCTCTTAATTTCATCAGCCAATTCTCGCACAGCTTTTTCAACCCTTTCCTTACTCAGCTGCTGATCCTCCAGTTTCATGGTGTTATCCGTTCGCTTCACAATTTTTCTAGCAACGATAAGGGCTTGCTTTTCGAGCATTTCTTCAAACGAACCATCGCGTGGTACAAAACCGTAAACGAGTCTCGTGTTCAACGCTGATGCAACTTCACGGAGGCTTTTCAAACTGATGTTTCCATTCTTCTCACGCTCCTCAATCTCCTGTGCGCTTTGAGCAGTAATTCCCAAACGGCTGGCAAATTGCCGGAATGACATCTTCAAAGCCGTACGGATTCCATGAATCCAGCCTTTAGCCGGAACCTCAGGAAAATTGACGTAGCTAGCCAATTTACGGTCTAATTGCTCAATTTGAAGCTTTTTTGTGTTTTTCATAAGGCTATAACCTGATAAAATCAGTTCAAATATCAGGCTATAACCTGATAAATGCAAATTGATATCAGGCTATAACCTGATAAACTAACTCAATATCAGGCGTGAACAAGGTATATAGGTAACACTTCAACTGATAGACAGGAGTGTCATGCCATCACCGCAGCCTTATGCCCTGAAAGAAAGAGTAGACTTATCAACATTACCGAGGAGTTCATCTTCTTGCTCAATATTAGGGTCATACCAATCGGCCTTTTTCCAGGCCCACTCAACCCAATTTCTTAAGTCTTCATTAAGAGTACCATCTCGTCTGGCTGTATCCTCTTTTGATTGAATATGTTCCCGCATGAGTTTCACATCATCATGACGTTGGGCTGCATTTAAAAACTCACTGGTTCAATTTTCCCTGAAATCTGATCATCGAAAATGGCAAGTATTGAACCGCCCAGGGGAAGGAAGTAATCCGCGTTTTGAAGGGATTTGAGAAGGATTTTAAAAAGGAAAGACCGATAAATTCTCGGCCTTTCCTGTCTGGTAGCCCCGCCCAGAATCGAACTGGGATCAAAAGTTTAGGAAACTTCTATTCTATCCATTGAACTACGGGGCCAAATTTGTCTCACTTCCGTCTGAAGGAAACATGTATCAAAAATTTAGGAATTACCTGTCTGCCGAAGGCAGGTATTCAATCCATTCCTGCCTCAGCAGGCAGGGAACTACGGGGCCAAATTGTTTCACTTCCGTCTGAAGGAATCCTCATTGACTAATAGGGCTGCAAATTTATAAAAATACCGCTAGCTTTCAACTGAGTGATCTTGGTCTGCATAATCGTATTGCTGCCCGTTCAGGTAGTTCGGGTATAATGTTAAGTGTTTCTTCTTAACCTCCTCAAAAATCACTTTTCGCAACTCATCCATGTTCTCTTTCGTGACGGCTGATACAAACACGCTGCGCTGAAAACCCAGAGTACCATAGTATTTTTTCATTTCATTCAAATCCGCTTCCGGGTCCTGCTGCTTCAACAAATCTATTTTGTTCAAAA
>CAYTBO010000093.1:0-11353 GCA_964436055.1 uncultured Ohtaekwangia sp. | reverse complement strand
GTATGGCTTAAATAAGCCCCTCACCATTGCAAAGCCTGTCAGCAAAAGTGAAATTGGTTATGACGATGATTGTTCCTATGAGTATAAGGCCTGTCTTCCTTACCTTGGTGATGCGGTTGCTTCTGTTGATTTTAGCGATGGGGTTCTTCATTTCTGATGTTGATTTTTGAATGGTGGATTGAATTATAGATTATCTGAGTTCAGTTTTGATGTCGTAGTTCTCTACTGTATTCCATCCCTCTATTAAAAAGCCATGCGGATTATTATCCGATCGGGAGATGCTTCTGAGGAAGCCTTCCGTTACCAGTTGCCTTGTGACGATGGAGGTTCTACGAATCAGTCTTTGTCTCGCATGGCATTTGAAGTAGAAAGGATATTGATCAATATCTACCACAATACTATCAATGGCAATTTGCTGGCTTATATTTGCCGAGATGATATTGGAGTAGTACCTGTTTTCCTTTAGGTTATCGTATTGCCTTTTAATAGAAGCATCACCCAGGTAGAGCGCACGAGTGATATTTTCCTCGATCACTTTTTCATCCGGGTCGAGTGTAAAGAAATAGTAATGAAACATGCGCACATGATCTTTTGCTTCTACAGGAATGTTGTCCTTGCGTTCCGCAGACCATGCTTCCAGTACTTTGCCATTGGATAGGATATAGATTCTTTCTCTGGCTTGGGCTACCATGTGATAGCTTTCGAAAATCGCGTAAGCTGTCAGGCCCAATGAACTGATTACCATAGTAATTGAGAAAATTCTGATGTGTTGAAAAGCAGTATCGATGTTGCGGAGTTGATTGAACACGGCTTTAGTGTTTAGTTTTTGAGTTGGTAGTTAGTCTGAAGTCCATGGTATTGAGATGGGATTAGGTTTTACCGGACAGTTTGTTGTGCATATAGTGATCAGGAGATGAAGGCGAATTCCCTGCTGGAGATGTAGTCGATTGTTGATTAGAGTCTGCAGATGACATTGCGCTTATTGCCGCGCTTGCGCCGGTTGCGGCGGTGGCAACCACTGCGCGGGATCCTCCCGTAAACACGTTGCTGGCTTTATGAAGCAAAGTATATCCCCCACCCGCATGCACGATATAGTTGGCCACGCTGGGCACCGTAAAGTAACCGACGATGCCGATGACCAGGAATATCAAGTAGGCTGTGTCCGTTGTGCTGAAAAAGGTGTCACCATAACGGATCACCTGTTGTACATCTATCTTGAGCATGTTTTCCTGAATCTTTGCGATAATGCTTCCAAAAATGTTAGCTACGGGAAGCCACAGGTAAACACTTATGTATCTGGCCAACCATACTGTGAGCGTATGCTGGAAGCCATCGAAGACCGCAAAGCCCAGCACAAGCGGTCCGAGTATGGCCAGGACCAATAGGTAGAATGTCCTTATTGTATTGACGCAAAGAGCCGCTGCCTGGTAAAGGATTTGCAGGATTTCAGATAGCCATTGCTTTACGGTATTTCTGAAATTGTAGGAAGCTTTGGCCATAGCAAACTTGATATCGTTACCCAGCCCATCGATTGTGCCTTCACCTGTTCCGTCAGGGTGCGTATAGCGGTACCATTTATCCCGATCCCCACTTCCATCAACACCGACATACATCTGCCATGCAGGTGTTTTTTTGATGGCATCTTCTTTCAATTTGAGGAGATATGCGATCGCATTGTTCGTGTCGCGGACCATAGCCGCTGTCCCGGTGACTGTAGGTTTCAGGATACCATTTATGACAGCCATAAAATAGGGAAACAGCATGATACACATTCCCAGGGCAAAGGGTCTGAGTAGCGGGTAGAAGTCTATCGGTTCCGCGTTCGCCAGGTGACGCCACACACGGGCAGAGATGTAAACCAATGCCGCCAAAGCTGCCAAACCTCTGCCCACGCCAATCAGCCGATTGCATAGCGGTAGCATCTGGTTATAGAGGTTACCCAGTACATCCTGCATACTTTGGATTTCTCCGATGAAAGATTGTGCGGAAACAGTTGATGGTAACATCAAAAGCATCATACCTGCTGCTACGCGTAAGGTGTATTTCTTAATTGATTCCATATAGACTTTGTAAAGTGTTTATGTCAGTTCTTGATCGTGCGCGTTGGATGGCCAACAGTTGTGTGGTGTTGTTGAAGGATCGAAGGAAGATCACTTTGTTTTCCATGTCCCAAAAAATTCGGTCGATGGCTGCCATACGTTCTTCATCCGTCATGCGGAGCCGAGTGGCGGTAACAATCGTTGTCAGTTCATCAATATTCCGTAGGCTGGCGTCTATCAGGAAAGCGTAGACGTTGGCCAGGTACTCAAGTTCATCCAACTTAAAACCGGGATCCTTTCTGAATCGGTTATAGGCCCGCTTATATTCTTTGAGGAGTAACTTTTGATAGCTTATGATCATGGGTATGCGTTTGTAGTTCCTGACAGCCGGGTTGACCAACATCAATGCATCCATGAATGCTTCGTGTAGTTTGTAGTTGCCTTCCGCGATAAGTCGGATTGTGGTATATCCCTTATCCATGACTTTGTAGCCCCAATACATGTTGTCCAGAATCTGACGCAATTGTTCAAGTTTCTCCCAGTTGATTAAGAGTTGGGAAGTCTCACCGACCTGGCCACGAGCTGTTGGCGTGATCAGGAAAAAACTGACCATAAACCCAATTATTATTTTCTTCATATTTTGTTATTTAGTTGAAGAAGGATTTGTTGTTCCCTGTGTTCCTTTTCACGCTGACGCGACAGCATGCGCACCTCGTTATCGAATTCGACGACAAAAGATTTTTTATCCAGCATATCTTCATATATTATATCAAGTCTTGCAATTCGTTCATCGTCTGTTAGTGACATGTTCCTGGATTTGACGATGTGTACCAATTCAGAGAGGGAGGCATTCGTCAGTAAAATCATGTTGTTACATACCGCTCCCACGTACCGGATTTCTTCTGCTGTAAAATTTTTATGGGATGTGCAATAAATGTATGTCTCCTTTACTTTCTTGAAAATGAAGATTTGGAAAGCGATCACATCTGCTGTCCTGGCCATGTCCCTGATGACAGGATTAACGTCTTTAAAGTGTCCGAAGAAGTCACGATGCAGATTGAAGTCACCTTCTTTGATATTGTGAATTGTTGTGAGTCCTTTGTATACCACCTCAACACCACGCTTCACCAGATCAATCTTCATCTGCAAGGCGACGAGTTGTTGTGCGTGGTATTTTCGCTGGGTCTTCTTCTGTCTGAATATTTCGTTCCAGGTTTGAGCGGAACCGAGGGTGGTCAACATCAATGAAATTGCTATTAGAAAAAGAGTTGTCAGTCTTAGCATAGGTCGATAGTTAATAGTCGATAGTTCCACCTTCGTCTTCTTTGATTAGGCTCACGCTATGACTACGGTGGACAAGTCTGTAGGTGGTAGTCATTAAACAATACTGGCAATTAGTGAAGACCATAAAGTTTTTTTATTGATTCGACTTCGTGTTCGTCTTTGGCGCGGTTGATACTGAGTTGGATGTTCTGGTTGTTGAACTGTTTCATGTCAGTATAATTCTGTTCTATTCTGTCCCCGGTTTCATTGATCATCTCCAATCGTTTAGCATCGGACATTTTCAGGCGATAGGAGTTGATGATTAGTATGAGTTGGTCGATGTTAAGGACACTTTCATCCAACATCCCAGTATAGACGTGGTACATGTAGTCAATCTCACTTTTAGAGAAGTGCTTATCCTGCCGGATCATGTTCCAGGTAAAAGTGTATTGTTCGATGATTTGCTTTTGCCTTTTGACAATAAGGCTTATCCTTCGGTAGGTGGCGATTGTATTGCGCACCTTCCAAAACTCATCGTAGTATTTCTTGTATAGGTCGCGTTGCCGTTGTGTCCATTGCGCTATTTCTGTGAGCTTGAGTGCTGAAAGCTTGTTTTCAATTGTTTTCTGAGCATTCTGTAGCCAGATGGTCTCATTCTGTAGTCGCTGTATCATCAGGTCAATTGCGATGACAGTTTTTTTTACGGCTTTTTTGATAACTGCCAGTATCCATGCCGGGACGGCAGCCTGCGTCTCATTCGCAGGAGGGGAAATTGAGATTGCCAATGTGAGCAGACCAATTAGTGTAAATTTTTTTAAGTAGGACATGAGGGTCTTTGTGTTTAGTCTTTAGTTTTTAGTATTTAGACTTTAGTGGTTAGGTCATTAGCTAATTCCTTAATTGCGCGTGTAATATCTCCGTCCCACTTTTGGATATATTGGTGGAGTTTGATTTTCTCTGACTCTTCTGTTGTATAGGCCAGGTACTCCTCTTGCGACACTTCAGTGGCGTAGACTTTCGACAACATGCCTCCGAGGCTGATAAACACTTCTTTGTATTTTCGGGAAGGGTCATTGGCTTTGTTGATGCTGAGTACGAGTGCTTTTTCTTTTTCCGTCAAGCCAAGCAGTTGTTGTATCTGATCGAATTTGTTCTGGTACTTGCTTTGGTCCAGGAGTATTTTGCAGTCAGAATTGTTAATGATCGCTTGCTTGACAATGGGAGAGCTTATAATGTCCTCTACCTCCTGGGTCACCACTATGGCTTCGCCATAGAACTTACGAACAGTCTTGAAGAGGTACTTGATATATTCAGCCATGCCTTCTTTAGCGATGGCTTTCCATGCCTCTTCAATCAGGATCATCTTCCTGACTCCCTTAAGCTTTCGCATCTTGGAGATGAAGACCTCCATTATAATAATGGTTACAACCGGAAAGAGTATGGGATGGTCTTTGATGTTGTCGAGTTCAAAGACGATAAATCTTTGTTTGAGCAGGTCGAGGTTTTCGCTTGCGTTGAGCAGGTAATCGAACTCTCCACCCTTGTAGTACGGCCTTAGCACGTAGAGGAAATTCTCGATGTCGAAATCCTTTTCTTTAACGTTGTCGGATTTAAGGATTTGTACGAAGTCGTCCCTTAGAAATTCGTAGAAGGAGTCGAAGCACCTCAACCCTGCCTTCGTTGAAGCTCCGGCAGGCAGGCCACCGCCCTTCTCCTCCCGATAGCTATCGGGAGGAGAAGGGAGCTCGTAGTACATTTTTAGTGCGATTGACAACGCCACATATTCAGAGCGGTTGAACGTCTCGTCATCTTTTTTCCATAGGGCCAATAACAAAGTCTTGATGCTTTCCTTTTTCTCTGTATCGAGTGTATCGCCTTCGCTGATATAGAAAGGATTGAAGCGTATTGGATTCGATTCGCTGTACGTGAAATAATATCCATTCACCAAATCACACAGTCCTTTGTAGGAATGGCCTACATCCACGAGCACGACGTGTGTTCCCTGCTCATAATAGGTTCGGACCATGTGATTGGTGAAGAATGATTTCCCGCTCCCGGAGGGGCCTAGAATAAACTTATTGCGATTGGTACATATGCCTTTTCTAACCGGTTCATCCGAAATATCCACGTTGACGGGCTTGCCTGTGATGCGGTCTCCCAGTCGTATGCCTACAGGACTTATGGAAGATTGGTAACCCGTCTCCAGATTGAAGAAACATGTTGCCTGTGTTGCAAAGGTGTCAAAGGAGTCGTTCATGGGGAAATCCGCTTCGTTACCGGGCAGTCCTGCCCAGAATATCTGAGGCGCACCGTCAGTCTCCTGCTTTGCTACCGCATCCATTTGTGCCATGGCCGAGGAGACGAGCGTATGCAATTCTTTATCTTCTGTTGAATTATCTGTCCACGTCAGCACGTTGAAGTGTGCTTTTACAGGCAGCCGTTGCTCAGAAATAGCTTCGTTAAGAAATTCATTTGTTGCATCACGGCTGATGCTGTTCTCTCTGGAGTAGGTGGCCAGCGACTGCAGGCGTAGCCGCTTGCTCTCCAATTGTTTGATGGTTTTGTGGCCTTGGCCCACAAACAGATATTGGTTGAAAATGTGATTGCACGGAAGCAGTTGCCCGAGAGGTGAAGCAAAGCCCACGCTGAATTTGGACTTGTCCGTGGAGTACTTGTCGTAGTTGATCCTGGACCCGCAAAGCGAGGGCATGTCTTCCGTATCTGCTAACGTGTAAAGTCGGCAGCGTTGATTTCCTATCCGCAGTCCTTCATGAAAGTGAATGTCTTGTAAGACGGGCTGATTTGATTCAGATGACAGGAAACAGTAGCGTTCCAAGATGCCAGCGCGTGTTGACGAACCACAAATATCTTCTCCTGATAGCCTCGACAATTTTGTGAAGCCACTGTCACTTAATATTCTTTCCATTTGTCCTACACCATCGAGAAATTCCTGCATGCGTTGAGGGTTGAGGGGTCCCTCCGGTAGCATTGTTCTTCTTATCAGGTTAGAAAACATAGAAGACGAGGGCTTGCGCTTTGAAGGTTTTCTTGTCAGGAATATGTAACAGGAATGGTCAAGGAAGGGTCGTTCGTTAAAGAAGCGTTCACTTGACCTTGCCAAAAAGGACTGATCGCTGTCGGTGTGGAATTTAGCTTTGTAATGTTGTGCGATGAACCAATCTTGCTTATGGAATACCGTATCATCTGGGAGTACACGCATCGCTTTTGTCAGCACCTGGTGGAAGGCTTCATATTCCTGATCGGAGAGCGTGAAGATCTCAGGGAGGATGACTTTGTATCCCAGGGTGACGTCACCTTGTTTTGAAAGGATGCAGTCGCTTTCGACTTTATAGATTGGGAATACTTTTTCGAATTCAGTCATTTTAAGTAGTTAGTCCTGAGTCTTTAGTATTGAGTTGAAGCCTTAGGAAGAGCTTTCGTGAGGAAACCTTCAAATAGCGGGGTAGACTATGGCGAGCAAGTTTCTTGGTTAAGCCATGCTGACCGTATGTGTCGCTCAGGCGGTAGACCGTGATGAAAAGTAATGCCCCTAATACTGCTATCAGCGAAAGGCAGACGAACATGTTGACACCTATTATATATAGTGTAGCAAATAGTACCAGTAAGCCAATCAAGCCGACAGCCAGGTAGGCGATGTATTGGGCTTTGAGGCCTTTGAATTCAATCGGCTTGTTGATGCCTTTGTTGATTTTGTAAACGCTACTCATAGTATTGAGTATTGAGTCGTTAGTTAAATACCATTTCAATATTGCCCTCCTGCCTGCGGCAGGCAGGCAAGCCGGGCAGGCTCCCACAGGCAACCCCACACCTTACACACATAGGCTTATCCTGTTTCGAAACCTTTTTAAGAACCCATCTTCAGATACCGAAGAAGGAACGAAGGACGGTGGCTACGATGACCAGAAACACACAGCTGCCAAACCAGGCGGCGGCTACTTTACCTGTGTCGGGATCTCCGCTATTCCACTTCTGGAAAACTTTCACCGCTCCGACTAATCCGAGGACTGAGCCAATGGCATACATGAGGCTCGTGCCCGTGGTAAAATAACTTCGTACCCTCATGGTGGCTTCGTTGATTCCCGCATTGCCGTCCTGGGCGAATGTGTAGACGCATGCCATTAACCAGAGAATAAATACGAGGAAAAATGTGCTTCTTTTTAGTTGTTTTCTTTTCATAATTATGTGTTGGATGGGTTATCATTATCTAGGGTTGACCACCAGCTATCGACCGAAGTTGTATCCAACTTCCAGTGGTGCTGATCCCGGCATGAGGCTATAATCAATTCGGTGATGGCAGGCTGGAAGCGTGAGCCAGTAAGTTGAGGATAGCGCGACAATAGTTGCTTTATTAATTGTTCACCCTCTTCCCTATTTGTGACCGAGATGATTAGTGTGATGATTTCGTTTACTAGATCTGAAACAACGCCTACTAGCAATCCATCGTTCACAGTATTACTGTCTGTATCCGCTGCGGGTGCAACGTGAAGTTCATTCGCGGTTAAAGATTGATGTGTGGTCGTCGGTGCATCAGGTTGGATGGCGCCCATGATTTCCGAGGGCTTGGCTTGAGAGGACATGAACCCAGGCTTCCTGGCTCCCTGCTCATTTCCCTTTCTGAACAAGTTGATGATTTCCTTACGATATAGGAGAAGGATCGTGATGCTGTAGTATATTACTACCAGGCAAGTGACCGCGTAGAAAAATTCTGACCAGGAGATTGATTCGAGCATTGTTCTTGTAATTGATTACAAGAACAAATCTGGGGCTTACCTATACCCTCTTTTCACAAGATGGGAGGAAGTGGGGAAAGATTATTTCAGTATATTTTGAGCTAGGGAAGAAGGTTGTATCGAAATTGGAATATCGTAGTTGTAAAGGATGAACAGTTATGTGAAAAAGTTTGTAAATTTGTTACGTGAACCTAATGTATCAGGACAGCGTTCAGGAAAGTATGATTAAGCCAATTGTATACCATAGTTTTGAAGAGAAGGCTAAGATTGAAGCAAAGTTGTTTCGAAAACTTACACCTGAAGAACGTAGCCGTGCGTCAAGAGCCTGGATGGATGCAGCTGCATCTACAAAAATTGTCAAAAAAGGTAGGAGCAAAAAAAAGCCCACCTAATCCCAGAAAATAAGTATGGACTCAGATGAGCTTATTAAACAGCAAATGGCGGTTGTTTGAATATTACATACCCGGTAGTTTTCTCTTTTTAGTCATATCCAGGAAAAATCCAAATCGGAAGTTGATAGGGCTACCGTAGGGTGTTTTAGATTTTGAGTAAGAAAGGTTGTAAAGTATTTGGGTATCACCTCTGAATTGCCTGTTGATTGTAAAACCCTTATCAATACCGACATAATATCCATTAACCCATTCTTTAAATTGGGCAATTCGGTCATCTGGGGGCAGACCCACTCGCAGAGATTCCCACTCGGCCCGTAGCGCAAACCCTTTGTATACTTTGAAATTTGCAAATGATTTAAAACCATACACAAAGTTCTCACCAACGTAACTAAGGCTATCGGTAATTGTCCCACGAAGCCTAATCACACCTCCAATTCCAGCCACCCACCTTTTATTTAGCTGATAGTTAACCTGAGGTGCAATAAAAACGGACAGGAGATCTGTTTTTTGAATTTGGAAGACCATGCCAGGCAGGAGTCTTTCTCTAATCGGCTTGCCTTTCATTGGATTTGGTGGCCGCTTCGGCAAGTCGTGAATGCTTTGTATTTCAGCATACTTTTTTTTGTACTTGCCGAGGTTTTTCGCAGCATCATTAACCTTATCATTCTTCTCTAGCAGTTTCTCGTTAGCCACATTCCTGGTCTTGTCGTTCAGCTGTTTGCGTATTGCATCTTTGTCCTGGTATTGTTTCACCAGCTTTAGGTTCTTCTCCCGCTCAGCTTTCAAGGCTTCCAGTCTTTTCTCATGACGAGTAAGTTCCTCCAGGCCACCCGCCTTTCTTAGTTTGTCCTCCCCTACTTTAGCTAGCTTGTCGGAATCTTCACCCCTGCTAATTTTGTCCAAATCTTCTGTATAATCAGATATCTCGTTTCCTACTTGCGTAGCTTCATTGACACCCGTTTTTATTTTGTTCAGTTCTTCAATTTCGGTGAGTTTCTTAAGTTCAGACGAAGGCGCGCTTGTTAGTTCTTTTAATTCAGCCTGAGCATTTTCCAAGGGATTATCGACTTTTAATTTTTCACTTCCTAATTCAGGGGTTAAGCCTGCTGGCATCTCGATGCCAGTTTTGACACCGACTCCGTCGTTATTCACTTTAGTGAGCTCGGAGGTTTTGATATCTCGCAAATCTAAATCTGGTGAGAATTCTCCCTTGATTCCCAATGAATCTTTAGCCGGCTTAAGCTTGCCAAACAGTTTCTTTTGTGCTTTACTTATTCTATCGGTAACTTTTTTCTCCAGTTTGCTAACGCTATCATTGACTTTTGTAAAGACATTTTCTTGCGCTTTGTTGAGACTATCAAGACGTTTATTAAATTCGTTTGGAGGTAATTTCAATTCTGTGAGCTTTTTCAAGTGGGTGTTATAGGCATTTTCAAGTGAGTCAACATAAGTTCGCCGCTGGGAGATTGACATTTTGATGCTATCGATGAATGGCGGTTCGTTTATGCTATCGTAAAAGTGAAAAACCTGAGCCTGAATGGAATCAAGTTTCTTACGCTCATCTGAAAATTTTTGATTGACGGAATCGGTTTGGACCAGTAGGACGGAATCGCCATTAAAGGTTGTTGGAGAAGATTGACCCAAAACCTTGAAGCCACTAGTAACTAGTGTTAATGTGAATAATATTGTGAGTATGAGATTCACCAATTATTATATCAATTTAAAAAGAGATGCCCATCGTTTTAGGATATGTATATCTATTAATTACTAACTCTATTTAATCTACTTCGAGCCGTTGTACTTCCACACGGCTTGGTATAGTTTTCCTTTGTCAATAGTTTTTCTAAGTTTTGGATCATCAATCATCTCATAAAGATTTTCTTTTGTCATAGGCACTATTGGCCCATCTCCTTTTTGGACAGCGATCACAAAGTCGCCACTATCGGTTGGAAATGGTGCATATGAATTGATAACACCTGGAATTACCTTGAAAAGCCAGCACGTATCAGCGGGGATTCCGGTATATAACTTTCCGTTAAAAACTTGTTGAAGTTGTTTGGTCTCGGCCGGCTTGTAAACAATATCCCCCCCTTTCTTAGCTCTTCGCTCTATCACCACGGAATTTATTGAATCAGATAGGATCAGATTAAGCTTATCTGTAAATACACTGTCTGAAGAAGTAACCACGGTAAAGTTTCCTTTATAGTATGGAGGGAATGGTGTCGCTGTTTTTTGCCCAAAGAAATAGTAGGGTTGACCCACATTCGTCCAGGTAGTTTGATTGACTTTTCCATAGGGAGTGTTGATAACACGGGTATGCGGCACCATCATCTGAGCCACTGCTTGCAGTGCTGACATACAAAATATGCTGATTATGAAAGTATATCTCATGTGTTAATAATTGTTTTTAAGTGGCCACATGGAACCTGCCTTTGCCGGCAGGCAGGTTCGCATATTGATTATCTTACTGTTGGGTATAGTCATATTTATGTTCATTTCATCTGTTACTTAATCTAATTTGAAGCGACAGTGATCCATCAGAGGAAATACCAAGGAGGCCTGTAACCGTTTTCCCTGGAGCGATTCGCTTCTCCAGAATGTTATTGGCGATCAATTCGTTCAACAGGTCCTTATTTGCCCTACTTGCAGTACTCCAGTTCAATAGTCCAATCACGAAGCCAATGGGGATAGGAATGGACGTACAATCGAATCCTTCACATTTATTGTAGAAAACCCACAAAAGACTCCATAGCATGTACAGACCCCCTGGTTGTTTCACCTGCTGTTGTAGCTGTCTGGGGTCAAGCGGGAGCACCTGTTTGTCACCAGCGTAGAAACGGGCATGTTCTCTTAGTATGATCTCATCTCCTGTATTATTCTGAACCTGCAGCGCCATAAGTTTTACGCC
>CAYTBO010000092.1:0-11465 GCA_964436055.1 uncultured Ohtaekwangia sp. | reverse complement strand
GCTACGGCAAGGTCCTGAACTGCATTTCCTACAGATTTAAATACCGTAATTTGATTTGCTTCAGTCCGGCCCAAAATATTACCAAGCAGTATTTCACCCAATTCAGCAACAATGTGATCAGCGTTAATTAGATTTTCCTTTATGGGCATAATGATATCCCCTGCTTCCGACAGCGCTGATTCACGATGATCCACGATTAATCTTGCGGCTTTAATTACAGTTGACGATATTTCTCTTATTTCCGGTTTGTAAGATCCGATGCCGTTGATGTGTACACTGTCCTTTAAAGATTCCAGTTCAAACAATGGTTGTGCAGATGTGGTAGCGGTACAAATAATGTCCGCATCTTTCAAGCTTTCCCGGGTTCCGGGTTTACAAGTAATGTTATGAATTTGATTTAATGTCTTGCAAAACAATTCTGCCTTCTCCTTTGAAGATCCGTAAACCATTATTTTTTCAATAGGTCTTACACAAAGGATGGCTTCCACCTGCGTGATGGCCTGAGCCCCCGTTCCAAAAATTGCTAACACCCGTGAAGCCGGAATAGCAAGAACATTACTTGCCAGGCCTGATGCTGCTCCCGTTCTTAGGGCAGTGACATATTCAGCATCCAGCATGCCCAGAGGCGCACCTTGTGTGTCATCCATCACTAATATTTTTCCCTGTATGGCCGGTAAATTCAATTGTGGATTATCCGGAAAAACCGAGACCATTTTGAGCCCAAAAAGCTGGTAGGCTGGTGAATAAGCCGGCATAAATAGAACACGGCCTTTTTTATTTTTTTCATCCATCGCTAACCGGACGGGCACGGTGGCGCTTCTCTTGCTGATTTGGATAAAAGCATCGCGCATGAGGTCTATTGCCTTTTGCATAGAGAGTTTTTTACGAATATCGCTCTCCTCCAGAATTTTAAATTCTTTCATATTTTAACGTAAGATAAACCCATCTTTTAACGGATCATTGGGATCAATTATAAAAGTATGAGTGCCGGTAATGAACGCAGTGCCTTCTACCTCAGGAATGATAGCTTCGTACTTACCGAAATTGATTGTTTCCTTTGCTCGGCACGTGAATGTGGTGCCCAGGATACTTTCGATGGTCATCGATTCACTCAATTTTAGTTTTCCTTTTGCTACCTCAATGGCAACCCTTCCGCTTACTCCGGTGCCTGTTGGGCTCCGATCAACTTCTCCTTCAGCAAAGATGCAGACGTTTCTGCTGTCGGCACTTTTGTTTATCGGGTCATCAATGAATATTGTACCGTAAAGAAAACTTAGATCCTCCTCGAATGGATGATGCAATTCAACGGATTTCATAACAGCTCGCTTTATCATCATGCCCTTTTCAATCAGTTCATTGAAATGGCCGCCATCCAATGAGACCTTTGCATCCTTGGCATTTACATAAGCATAGAACGCACCACCAAAGGCAAGATCGTAACGAATCTCACCCAGTCCCGCTACCTTTATCTTTTGATCCAGCGCCTGAACGTAAGAGGGAACATTCAGAAACGAAACATTTTGCACTTTGTTCTGAACAATGGTGGCTTTCGCTCTTATCAATCCTGCAGGAGAATCTATTCTGACTTCAGTTATTGCTGCCTTAATTGGGATAAGCCCACACTCGAGTGCTACTTTAGTAACGGCAATTATTCCATGACCACACATGGTGCTGTAACCTTCATTGTGCATAAAAATTACACCAAAGTCACTACCGTCATTTACCGGAGGTGTCAGTATGCATCCATACATATCAGCATGACCTCGGGGCTCCCACATAAGAATTCTTCGATAGTGATCCAATGAATTTCTCATATACTTTCTTTTTTCAAGAATAGAGATACCGGGTATTTCAGGAAGGCCGCCGGTAATGATGCGCAGTGGCTCACCGCCTGTATGAGCGTCTACGGTGGTTAAGGTCATGAACCTGTCATCAGGTACCCACGATTTGAGTTGTTCGATTCCAAATGGCTTGTTCATGATAAATGCACTATGATACTAGTGATTTAATTTAGATAATATTTATTTAATATTGAGATCAAATAGCCTTAAAACCAAGGCTGGCTTTAATCTTATGAAGAGCATATTAAGGAGCTTTTCGCTCATAATAAATTACAAAACGATAATCGTGACATCCCTGTCTTTGATAAGCACTTATTTATGTCAGTATTTCGGTCTTGTAGCAAATTTCCCTGACATGCTGGTGGGTGTGGCGATTGTTTTTCCGGTTGTATTTTCCATCAGTTCGGCTTATAACAGACGTGAGAATGCATTGCAACGATTAGCCGAATTTAAAGGTCATGCGGTTGCCATTTATTATGCCTCCAGGGACTGGACTACTGACAAGGACAATGACTTGCCACAACGTATCAGAACACTGATCAATGACCTATTTCACTTGATGAGAGATATGCTGGCCGATCTCAAAACGGATCGTTGGCATGAAAATGAGGTGAAAATGTACAAGTTGTTTTCTAGTCTCTCAAGCCACACCATGGAGCTAAGGGGCCTGGGTGTGCAGAGCGGAGAAATCTCAAGGATAAGCCAGTACGTGAGTAAAATTATTATTGCGTTTGACAACATGAAGGTGATTCACAATTATAGAACCCCTATCACTTTACGGGCGTTTACTAAGGTTTTTATTTATTCATTTCCTATTATATACGGCCCTTACTTCGCCAGTCATGCGCACGAATTTTCGGCTCAGCTGGGTTACGTGATGCCTATTTTGTATAGTTTTATTCTGGTGAGTCTGGATAATATTCAGGATCACCTGGAAAATCCTTACGACAATGTAGGTGAGGATGATATTGAGATCAATGCGGAAGCTACTGCCAGATTGCTGGACTAAAGTTCCTGCTATCGCGAAGCTGAAGGATGACTGCGTCTGGATGAAATTAACTTTGGCAATCGCCCGTTTTGGCGATTGCTTCCAGATAGCCGAGATCAAGGGCCCGGTTGAAGTCCTCACAAGCTCCTTTCAGGTCCCCTAAATTCTTACGAGTAATGCCGCGATTGAAATAGATGTAACCATTCTCCGGATCACCTTTTATTGCTTCATCGAAATCAGCTAACGCTTCAACACCCCGGCCAAGTTCATCCCTGATGATGCCCCGCATGGTGTAAGAATCTGTTAGTTGACCATTTAATATAATTGCATATGAAAAATCATTAAGCGCATTTTCCAATTCATTTTCACGATAGTAGACAAGGCCACGATTATATAAATATTCTGCTTTGGGCTCAAGTTCAATGGCTTGAGAAAAATAAGTCAATGCCTGATCGTAGGATGAGGAATTCAAAAAGAATTCGCCTAAGCTAAAATACGGAGGGGCTAGTTTTGGATTTTTTTCAATAGCCCTGTTGAAATCCAGAACGGCACTGTCGGCCAACCCGGTAGCCATCCATGCATCACCTCTGTAATGAAAGGCCTCTGCATAATCCGCATTAATTGTTATAGCCATCGTAAGGTCTTCAATGGCTGGATCATGCTGATTCAAAAGATGGTTAGCCATGCCTCTGTAAAAGTATAATTTCGAATCTTTAGTTTTACCCAATGCTATGGCTTCATCACAATCCCGTACTGTCAGTTCATAGGCTTTCAACTGAAAATTGCATTCTGCTCGCATGGCATAGACGTTGCCGGTTGGAGGACCGGTATTGATTATGGAGTCCAACAGAATTCTAGCTTCCTGAAACTTATTCAGATCAATTAATTTTGATGCCTCCTGATGCAATTTTTCTGGAGAAGGATTGCAGGCAACTGCTACCCAAAGTAAAATCAGCGGAAGAGTTACCTGTTTCATTTATCAATTATTTATTCACTGACGCCAACATCCGTTTTACGAACTCATCCATTTGACTGTATTCAATCCATCGCACCACCGCCACGATATCATTCTCTTGATCAACGTACACCATGTTAGTGCCATTACCGATGTGTACGAATACTTTTTCCGGAGCACTTGGCAAGAATTTTTTATTCGTGTTCAAAAACCAATTCATAAAGCCATAGGTAGGCTGCGGACCGGAAGGAGTTTGTGCCCATTTGTTCCATTGCTCTGAAACCAATTGTTGGTCTTTCCATTTTCCATTTCGCAAAGTCAGATAACCAAACCGTGCCATATCGTACGCGTGAATAAACATTCCGCCACCCCAGTGTCCACCACCACTTACTGATTGCACAGACGCACCGTCCAATACAATCCATGAATTCTCATACCCATACCATCTCCACATCGAGGATGCACCGATCGGGGCCATAACATTTTCTTTTAGCACTTCTGGCAAGGGCTTCCTCCATACACTGAGTGCTGCCAGTGCAAGTGCGTTCACACGTGTATCATTATATTCATAAACAGTGCCCGGCTCATTTCTTTTCGTAAGCCATTCGTTGTATTCCTGGCTGGGCCTGTCAGCCCAGTCGGGTTTACCCCACAATGTACCTTCCCAATCGCTGTTTTGCTGAAGCATCTGTCGCCAGGTGATGGTTCTGTTGTGTGGCGTTTCAAATAAGTCGATCAAGTCCGATGGTTTGGTAAATTCCTCCGCTTTGTTGGTTGCTGGATTGGGATTGTAGAGAAGTATAGGAGGGACATAAGTAAAAACTTTATCATCAATATTTTTTATTAGCCCTTTATCATAGGCTAAACCTACAACTGTTGTCAGGAAACTTTTTGTAACGCTGTGAGTCATGTCTACTCTCCATGGCTCACCCCACGCAGCAACAATGTAACCATTTTTAATAATGATACCGGTTTGGTCACCCCGGTCCTTGATCGGGCCAATGGCATCTCCAAAGGGCTCCCTGCCAAAGCTTCGGTAATGATTAAGCTTAAGATCCCTTGGCGCCTTGGCTTCATTGGCAATTGCGTAATCTACAGCTTCCTTTAGTCTGGTTGCATCCAGGCCCATCTCTTCAGGTGTCCTGTATTGCCATTCTTTTTCAGGATAGTATATTGATGCGGATGGAGTTTTGCTTTTGGATCGTTGTGCAAAAACTGTAATACTTCCAATGAATAGTAAAACAAAAAAGCAGAAGTGAAGAGTCTTCATGGGTAATGGGTTTTTTCAAAGAGAAAGTTAATCAAACGAAGTAAGCCTACCCCAACTATTTTATGGTTCGATGAGCGTATTGTTTTAACGGCATTTCAACTTCATTTTTTTCCTTTCAAGGCGATTCCCAATTCATCCAATTGATCCTGAGCTATGGTTGAAGGCGAATCGATCATGATATCGCGACCAGCGTTGTTTTTTGGGAAGGCAATAAAATCCCGAATAGAATCCGCCCCTCCAAAAATGGAGCACAACCTATCAAAGCCAAAAGCAATTCCTCCGTGTGGAGGCGCTCCGTATTCAAATGCTTCCATTAAAAAGCCAAATTGTTTCTTGGCATCCTCATCTGTAAATCCAAGCTTTTTGAACATCAATTGCTGAGTGGGCCTGTCATGAATACGGATGGAGCCTCCTCCCACTTCCGTACCGTTGATAACCATGTCGTAAGCATTGGCCCTTACTTTCCCGGGATCGGCATCCAGCAGTGCAATGTCTTCTTTCTTGGGTGAAGTAAATGGATGATGTTTGGCATGAAACCGCTGTGATTCTTCATCCCACTCAAAAAGAGGAAAATCCAATACCCAAAGTGCCGAAAAAGAACTTTTATCCCTCAGGCCTAACAGATTACCCATTTGAAGTCTTAGCTCACTCAATTGTTTTCTCGTTTTTTCGTCTTCCCCTGATAGGATCAACAACAAGTCCCCTGGCTGGGCATTCATTTTTTCTGTCCAGATTTTTAAAGTGGCTTCATCATAAAATTTATCAACTGATGATTTAAGTGAACCGTCTTCATGGTAGCGAATATAAACCAATCCTTTCGCTCCAACCTGAGGTCGTTTCACAAAATCGGTAAGCTCATCTATTTGTTTACGTGTATAGCCAGCGCATCCTTTTGCGCAAATGCCAACTATCATTTCTGCTGAATCAAAAATGGCAAAGCCTTTTCCTTTGGCTACCTCATTGAGTTCTACAAACTTCATTTCAAATCGGGTATCCGGCTTGTCCGAGCCATAGAATTTCATAGCCTGATCGTAGGTCATCCGGGGAACAGAAGGGATGTCGATACCGATAACCTGTTTGAACAAGTGACGAATCAATCCTTCAAAGATATTGAGTATGTCTTCTTGTTCGACAAAGGCCATCTCACAGTCTATTTGCGTAAACTCCGGTTGACGGTCAGCACGCAGGTCTTCATCGCGAAAGCATTTCACGATCTGGTAATACCTGTCAAAACCGGAAACCATCAACAATTGCTTGAAAGTTTGTGGTGACTGCGGTAAAGCATAAAACTCACCCTGATTCATTCGGGAAGGAACAACAAAATCACGGGCACCTTCTGGTGTGGACTTAATTAAAACCGGGGTTTCTACTTCGATAAAATTGTGCCCATCAAGATATTGTCTTGTGTGCTGCGACATGCGATGGCGCAAATGTAAATTTTCCCTAACCACACTTCGCCTCAAGTCCAGGTAGCGGTATTTCATTCTCAAATCATCTCCTCCATCCGTTTCTTCTTCAATGGTAAAAGGAGGAGTTTTGGCGGGATTTAAAATACTCAATTGGTCTATTCGAATCTCAATTTCACCTGTAGGTATCTTGTTGTTTTTGGATTGCCGCTCTACCACTATTCCGGATGCCTGGATTACGAACTCGCGGCCAAGACTTCTTGCCTGTTCGATCAATCCTTCAATTGATTTCCCTTCTTCTATAAAGAGTTGGGTGATTCCGTATCGATCCCGTAGGTCAATCCATAGCAAACTCCCCTTATCCCGTACACGCTGTACCCAGCCGGTTAGTATTACTTGTTGATTTACATAATCTATTCGCAGTTCACCGCAGGTATGCGTCCTTAGCATGTAATTTTCAATTAAATTTGAGGGTGCAAATTAACAAAAGGTTACGCGTTTGCGAGCGGATAGGAGCTTGTTTTAATTCCTATCCCTGATTACAACCTTTTAAATCTGGTCTTATTTATGCTTGAATCATGTGCTATGATGTATATAGGTGTTCTAAGTTTTCTTTCTTTCATCTTGCCAGAGAATCACAAACTGGTTAAAACAAAAATAACCAATGACATTACCGTTTCCATTTCTGTAGAATTGATGCCCATGACGCCTGAGGATATTGCCCAGCGACACCCTTCTGTAAGGGCGCCTCTTGGAGCTTTTACAGATCAGGACCGTATTATCGATTTCAGTGTCAAGACTTCAGCCACGCAATGGCCGGATGCTGACTTGAACATGTCCAGAAAATTTTTTAAGTCAGGAATCTACAATCTTTATGATCGGGTAGATATGATTGATGAAGGGATCAAAACGATTCATAAAAAGGAATATATTTTCTATGAGTTTACATCCCGCATCAATGGAAGCAAAAGAGAAATGGATATGCAAGGGGCTGTTCAGAAGTACACATATATTCTATACCTTGTCGAAAACAAAAGAACACTGGTGATTACATTCAGTTGCCCGGATCAACTGAAAGAAGAATGGCAGGAGACAGCACGGGCCATGATGAATTCCTTGAGGATAAAATAGGTAATCTTGTCAGCTATGGAGCTTTACTCAGATGAATACTTTATGCGCGAAGCATTGAAGGAAGCACAAAATGCGTTTGAGGATGGGGAGGTACCGGTAGGCGCTGTGGTAGTTTGCCAAAACAAAATAATTGCGAAGGCACATAATCAGACAGAAAGATTGACGGATGCTACTGCTCACGCAGAGATGTTGGCAATCACTTCCGCTTCAAATTATCTGGGATCAAAGTATCTGAACCAATGTACATTGTATGTCACCCTGGAGCCCTGCGTGATGTGTGCCGGAGCATTGCATTGGGTGCAATTGATGAAGCTGGTCTATGGAGCTTCAGATATTCAAAGAGGCTATTCCCTTGCAAAAAGCCACGTATTACACCCCAAAACAGAGGTTTCGCAAGGTGTAAAAGCAGATGAATGCCGGATGCTTCTAGAAAATTTCTTTAAACGAATTCGAGAATAATTGAAGGGCTTTTGTCTTATTCTTAATAAATCCGCAAATTGCTTTCAGAAAAATCTACTTACTCATTTAAAGAATTCGCTCTATGGCAATGGAACTAAAAGGAAAAGTAATTCAACTGCTCCCTATGCAGTCCGGGATGGGCAAGAAGGGTCAATGGAGAAAACAGGAATTTATTGTTGAAACACAAAGTCAGTATCCAAAGAAGGTATGTCTTTCAATTTGGGGCGACAAAATTGACCAATTTGGCGTCACAGAGGGTGATGATGTAAATGTGGCTGTCGAGCTTGAAAGTAGAGAGTATAATGGAAGGTGGTACACAGAAGCGCGTGCCTGGAGAGTAGAAAAGAGTGCCGCAAGTGCAAGTGGGTCGCCTACAGCCCCGCCACCCATTGATGAGCCCCTTGATGCTGGAGGATCTGATGATTTGCCCTTCTAGACAGTAGAGCAACAAATCAGAGAGCGCACCAGCGAAAACTTTACTTCAACCCTTGGCAGTGTAAAATCATCAAATTGAATTTTTAATTGTTAAGCCTCAATAAAAAAAAGCCCATATGGGCCTTTTTTTATGCTTTCTCTTTTTGATGCAATTTCTTTTTCTTTTCCTCTACGCGCTTTCCGCTCTTGTGCTCACCTAGGATAATGACGTCTTTCGAGTTTTCGTACTGCCTTACCGCTTGCATCATCTCTTTTTCGTTGTCACGAATAATTATTATTCCGGATTTTGCACCCTTGTTCCGAATTTCAAGATAAAAACCATCTTTTTTCTTCTTAGGTAATATAGGGGGTCTTCCCATAGTTTAACTTATTTTTATAGTGAAACAATAAAATTCAATGATAAAACTCCTTCCCAGGTTGTTTGGTTCAGAAGGTATTGGGTCGTTTTGATATGAATCTGGGTCAAAAAATTAGAAGTCGCACAAAGATAGTTATTTTTGCGCACATTTCCGTAAGTGTTGCTCAGGAAGCCCCAAGTAGATTTCTAAAAATTGATAAATGACCCATTTGTTATTTCAAGGGTCTTATTGGGCATTCAATATGTCAATTTGCTGATGGTTAAAAATCGTTTTATCACCGGCCTGTAATCCAACTAATTTTGCACCTAAGGGAGATGCGGTAGACACACAAATGTATTCCGTTCCTTCGCGGGTAGTGACTTTACCTGAGCTGATGGACAGAAAAAAATTGCCTATACTGGTTTTTACAGTGCTGCCAAGAACAATTTTCTTTTTGGATGCGTTAGCTGAAATTTGATTTAGCAATTGCTTCATCCGTTGTGCTTCCGCTAATTGGCTCGTATTCTTTTCTATTTCCAGTTGAGCCATGGCCCGACCCGTTTCGTATTTATCGCCTGCACTGCTTTTGGTCTCTTCATTAGCGGAAGCTTGCACGCTGTCAATGGCTTGCTTTGAGGTATTGATTCTTTCATCAACCCATTGATGGCAGTAGGTGAGTAGTTCTTGCTTGAGGTTCAATAGCGTTATTTCAAATATTCAGGCACGGTTACACCACTTTTAAGCTTTGGGTCAGATATTGGATTGGTTTTTTCCATTGACATAGGCCAGATACCAGCCCAAACATTCAAGTTGTAGTCCTCATCATCATCCACCGGAGGTCCAGTTCTTATCTTGGCAGAAGCCTCTTCAATGGGAAAAGCTATTACCATCGTAGCTTTCCATTCGCCTGAGGTTGGTTTTCTAATATCCTTCCACCTTCCAGGGCACATTTTTTCTGTGAATACTTCAAGAATTTTGTCCATTTGTTTGAGATCGGAAATTTGTGAGGCAGTACTAAAGATGGAAACTGACCGGTAGTTGACTGAATGATGAAAAGCAGAGCGAGCCAGCACCAGGCCATCAATAAAAGTAACGTTAATATTTACCGGCAATTGTTTTTGACTTAACTCGCGCATATAATGACTTCCCACCGATCCATGAATAAACAGCGTGTCGTCAATCCTGCAGAATCCGGTTGGAATTTGAAAAGGCTGGCCATCGAGAGAGAAAGCAACAGTGCAAACAAGCGCCTCATCCAGGATTTTATAGATGGTCTCTTTGTCGTATGCTCCTCGCTTGGGAAGGCGTGTGATCTTTGTTTTTTTGGTAATTGGAAATTGACTCATATCCCGGGTTTTTATTTTCTTTTGATAATAAAACAATCGGTAAACCGCTCCATTCCGATTCGCGGATAATAATCTGCGGCTGCAGGGGCAGCCAATAAAATCAATGTTGTTAATGCACCGGCAATTTTATGCGTTTCATCGATTAATTTCTTTCCTATGCCTTGCTTCTGATATTTTTCGTCAACAGCCAGATCGGAAAGGTAACAGCAAAAGGAGAAATCACTTATTGCCCTAGAAACACCAACTAATTTTTCTTTATCCCAGGCTGTTATCAAAATATTCCCATGGTCAAGCATCTGTTGGATTCTTTCCGGGCTATCTACCGGTCTTCTTTCATCGAGAGTTGACCGTTTCAGCACGTCTATAAATTCTTCTTTGGAAATTTTAATGTCTGATCGGTATTGGATATTCACAGCAAATGATTTAGGATATAAGTTTCAAATCAAACTAAATTTTAATCCACTATGTAATTCCAGTTGTACTTATCTTCAATGGCTCCTGTACGGATATCAAGCAACATTTGTTTTACCTTGAGTTGAAAGCTGTCTGTCCCTGGAAGGGTAATACCGTAATCTTTGCCATGAATATTCATGGAGGCTACAGGCGCAACTACTGCCGCTGTACCTACACCAAATGCTTCCGTAAGTTTTTTTGATTTCAAGCTCTCTTCAATTTCGTCTAAGCTGATTCTTCTTTCTTCAACGGGAAATTTCATTTCTTTAGCTAAAGTAAGAATCGAATCACGAGTAATTCCATCAAGGATGGCCGTGTTAAGTTGAGGCGTGATGAGTTTGTCATTGATTACAAACATTACATTCATCATACCTACTTCATCTATATACTTGTGCTCTTTGTGATCTGTCCACAATACCTGATCAAATCCTTCTTGTCTTGCAACCTGTGTCGGGTAAAATGCACCTCCATAATTTCCGGCACACTTGGCAAACCCAGTTCCCCCTTCAGCCGTTCTCACATAATGATCTTCTACTTTAAGTTTATAGGGTTTGCTGAAGTAGGGACCAACTGGCGTAGTCATTATAATAAACTTATACAGATCAGATACTTTAACGCCTAACCTGGATTCAGTAGCAAATACAATAGGCCTTATATACAGGGATGCGCCTTCTTGCGTAGGAACCCAAGATCTATCTACCTCCAGCAATGAATGCAAAGATTCAATAAACATCGCTTCACTCATCTCAGGCATACACATTCTGTGCAAGGATCGATTAAGTCTTTCGTGATGTTTTTTTGGTCTGAAAATGTTAATCCTTCCATCTGCCATCTTAAAAGCTT
>CAYTBO010000091.1:0-11530 GCA_964436055.1 uncultured Ohtaekwangia sp. | reverse complement strand
ATGGCAAAATCCAGATCAGTATTCTTCTGTCAGCATTGTGGATATGAATCGGCCAAATGGCTCGGAAAATGCCCATCCTGTGAGTCATGGAACTCCTTTTCGGAGGAAATCGTAGAAAAGACCGATAAAAGTAAAACCGAATGGCGCCTGGAATCAACTCGTTCCAAAACGATAAAACCCAAAAAGCTTAATGAAATTGAAACCTCCTCGGGCATCAGGATAATAACACCTGATAAAGAACTCAACCGGGTATTGGGAGGTGGAATTATTCCGGGCTCTTTGATTTTGATAGGGGGCGAGCCCGGGATAGGCAAATCTACCCTCATGTTGCAAATCGGGCTTGCCCTTAAGAATCAACGCGTACTTTACGTGTCGGGAGAAGAAAGTGAGCAACAGATTAAAATGCGCGCGGAACGGCTTGCTCCCAATGAAAAAGAAGCAGATCAGTTTTTTACACTCACGGAGACTAGCACAAAAAATATTTTTCAAGCCATTGAGGCGCTGCTTCCCCAGTTGGTAATCATCGATTCTATTCAGACGCTTCACTCACACATGTTAGAGTCTGGCGCTGGTAGCATTGGCCAGGTAAGACAATGCACTGCCGAACTGATGAAATTTGCCAAAGAAACCAATACACCCGTCTTTTTAGTTGGGCACATTACTAAAGATGGTATGCTGGCCGGACCGAAGGTGCTGGAACACATGGTAGACACTGTACTACAATTTGAGGGTGACCGCCATCTGGCTTACCGAATTCTAAGGACTACTAAAAATCGTTTTGGCTCCACTTCTGAAATAGGAATTTATGAAATGTTAGGATCTGGATTACGCGAGGTATCCAATCCATCCGAGATCTTAATTTCTCAAAAGGATGGACTTGTAACAGGGGCCACGATAGGAGCTACCATAGAAGGGAACAGGCCTTTGCTGATCGAGATTCAATCCTTGGTAAGTTCTGCATCCTATGGAACCCCACAACGAACACCAACCGGTTTTGATCATAAAAGGCTAAACATGCTGTTAGCCGTGCTGGAAAAACGATGCGGCTTTCGAATGGGCACCCAGGATGTATTTGTAAATATGGCAGGAGGAATCAAAGTAGAAGATCCGGCTATCGATCTGGCTGTTTGCATTTCTATGATTAGCTCAATGGAGGAAATTCCTGTCTCTGACAAAGCTGCTTTTGCTGCTGAAATTGGATTGGGCGGAGAGCTTCGTGCCGTTAATAGAATTGATCAACGTATCTCAGAAGCTGAAAAATTGGGTTTTGAAATTATTTACATTTCAAAATACAACCAGAAAGCCATTGATTTGAAAAAGGTAAAAATCGAAATCAGATCCTTCAGTAAATTAACAGAAGTTATCCAGGATCTGTTTGGTTGAAAATCCTTGTTCGAAAATTCAATGAAACGAAAGTTGAAATTCGGTTAAAAATTAAATCGTTGCCTGAGAATACAGTGCCATTGGACCCAACACATACATCAATCACTTCATTAGTGGTATTGCGCAATGAATGAATGCTGATTATTCTGAAAGATTCGGTACCTGTGGGCCTGAGCCTATAAATTAAAATATCATTTCCAGCTAATTGCACAAAATCATTTACGGAGTAGGCATAATTGCGAACCGTACTTAACGATACCAATATTGCGTATCGCATGTTTTTATCAATGGCAAAAAAATCTGTACCAAATTCTGAAATTGCCGAAGCAGAACGAACTAACCGGATCTCTTCATTATTGATGCGAAGAATATTTTGAGTCTCACATTCATTCATGGTTGAAAAGATCAATGGACTGTCAGCGGAAGCAAAATTTGTTTCTGATGATTGGTACAACTCATTTAAAACCTGTTCACTAACACGAGCATAGGTATTCATCCCAGAAGGTTCCACAAGCCCTCCACCGTCACTGCATGCCATTACCAATGCTATTAGTATGAATATTATGTATTTCATTTTTTTAATTTCAACTACCCTCGCCTGGTTAAATGATGAAATCTGTCACTCACGATATGGTCAGAAAACAAATCCAAGCCGAATGGAGCTATTAAAATTTGGCCCCACCTGCAAGGTGCTTCCACCTTGAAAAGTAACATCCGGGGCGCCACCTGTAGGTGTGATCTCGATGTCCGCACTTTTTATATTCTGAATGCCAAAGCCAAACTCAGTACCTACATAAAAATGTTTTGCAAAGTAAAAATCCGCTCCTGCAATTACATTAAACCCTATTCGGGAAAAACCTCTTTCCAACCCATTATCAGTCCATGCCCCGCTTATTTCTGAAAACGATCCCGGACCATCATTTGTAATTTTTGATTGCTTGATTGCCAGGTCAAGTTCAACCGCGATATAAGGTGACAAGCGCTCGGTGCCTTTAAAATGTTTTTCATAACCAGGTCGTATGTTCAACTCATAATAATTCCTTTTCACATCCACCAGAGGATTTTCAGATCTCAAAGAAGCTGCAAAGCCCATTCGGTAGGCATACTGCTCATTTCTAAACATCCTGAAGCGCAGATAATTGATACTGAGTGCGTTTCCGGAAAATGGATCAAAATTCATTTCTGCCGTTATATCCTTTGATACTGGCTTTGTCTCCACATCCTGGCTAAATAGTGGCGATGAGCAAACAACCAAAATCAATACGAGGATGAAAGCTTTAATGCGCATATTATTGTTAACACGGTTTATGTCCATGGAATGGCTGTTAATTGAAAGTTACGACTCCTGCGTGTAATTTCTACTTTTCTGTCCATTTAAGTTATAATTTCGCGTATGGATCACTTTTTCATAGAAACGCTTGGCTTTTCAGATGCCGTATTTAGTTTTTTCATACTCCCTTTTTTGATATTCCTGGCTCGTATTTGCGATGTCTCTATCAATACCGTCCGCATCATTTATATGTTGGGGGGCCGTAGATTAACCTCTACCCTGCTCGGTTTCTTTGAAGCTTTTATCTGGTTGATGGCTATCCGGCAGATTTTTGCTCACTTGGATAATTGGCTCTGCTACATTGCCTATCCGGCAGGTTTTGCCGGTGGAATTTTTATGGGTATGATCATAGAAGAAAAAATCGCCTACGGAAAAGTTGTTGTCAGGATTATTACCCGAAAGGACACAAAAGATTTTCTCTCTTTTTTGCTGAGCCATAAGATCCGGTTTACACGACTGGAGGCTTACGGGCCCGATGGCGATGAGCATGTTATATTCACCGTGTTGGAGCGTGATCGGCTGGAGTCCGTACTAAGTCAGTTGAAAAATGTTATTCCTACCGCTTTTTATACAGTGGAGGGCGTGAAAGCCGCCCGTGAAAGCGGGGAACTTCCCGAAACTGCTGGACGATTACCGTTTATTTCCAGGTTGAAAGGTGTGATTAGAAATTAGGATGTGACTTCTCCATATTCCGCTCTACAAAAATCGACCTTGAAGGCCTCCGGTATGCAATGCAAGGATTCTGGCCCCTGAAGGAAATGCTTTTTCTTTGATCAACTCAAAAATTCCAAACATCATTTTTCCCGTATAAACCGGATCAAGAGGAATTGAATGACCTGATTCAAATTGATTGATAAACTCCATAAGTTTACGATTTGTCTTTCCATACCCACCAAAGTGATATCTGGTTTCAATTCGCCAATTGCCGGAATCACTACTTAGCCATTTTTTTATGTCGTCAGATAAAAACGAGCCGCCTTTCAAGGAGGAAAACCCTATAATCTCCTTTTCAGGAATGGCCCTGATCAAACCTGCTATCGATCCTCCAGTTCCTACTGGCAAGCACAAGTAGTCAAAGTCCATTTCACCCTTCAGTAAATTGCCCAACTCCTTGGTACCTTTTAATGCTAACTCATTTGTGCCGCCTGCCGGAATCAAGTAGAAATCACCGAAATATTTATGAAGACTTTCAATGAACTCATCATCATGCTTTCTCCGGTAATCTCCTCTGCTCACGTAGCGAAGTTGCATACCCTGGTTTTTTACAAAAGTTAATGTGGCATTAAGAGGAAATGTTTCCTCACCACGAACGATTCCAATACTTTGAAGTCCTGCTTCCTTTGCAGCCGCAGCCGTTGCGAACAAATGATTTGAGTAGGCTCCTCCAAAAGTGAGTACGTTGCGGTGACCATTTCTTAGGGCCTCTTCAATGTTATATTTCAGTTTCCACCACTTGTTTCCTGAAACAAATGGGTGATTGAGATCTTCTCGCTTTATAAACAGTGAAATGCCCGCCTCTTCGGTAATACCGTCCTTTAATTCAATAATAGGCGTTTTAGAATATTCCAAGGCTAAAAAATTGTGTTATGTGCTAATTATTTTAGTATTTTGTAGAATGGATAATGATTATTTTAAGGGCCGGGGAGCTCAAATTAAAACTGAAAACAAATTTCTCTCTGCTCAATATACAACGGATCATATCGAAGGTCTCGATGAAGCGCTTTTTGATAATCCCATTACTCAGGTGTTTGAAGAAACAGCAAAAAAAATCGTTAACAAAGTTACCAGTCCTGACTTAGGATTTGGCTATTCTATGAATCCTTACCAGGGATGCGAACATGGATGTATTTATTGCTATGCAAGAAATACACATGAGTACTATGGTTTCAGCGCAGGTCTCGATTTCGAAACTAAAATAATTGCGAAACCCAATGCCGCTGTGCTGCTGGAAAAACATCTCTTAAATCCCAATTGGAATGCTGTTCCCATCATGCTCTCCGGCAACACCGATTGTTATCAACCCCAGGAACAAAAATTTCAAATCACCAGAAGAATGCTGGAGGTGCTGAACCACTTCAAACATCCCGTAGCGATCATTACCAAAAACAGCCTCATACAACGAGACTTAGATATTTTAAAAGAGCTTGCCAGCGATCAACTGGTTAGTGTAATGATTTCAGTTACTACGCTGAACGAAGATTTGCGCAGGAAAATGGAACCACGCACTGCCAGTGGAATTAAAAGACTTAAAACAATTGAAATGCTTGCCAATAACAATATCCCGGTTGGTGTGATGAATGCGCCTGTCATTCCTGGTCTTAATCATCATGAAATTCCTGAAATTCTGAAGAGAGCCTCTGAACAGGGCGCTAAATCTTGCGGGCTGTCAGTAGTGAGACTAAATGGATCCATTGGAAAAATCTTTGAGGACTGGTTGAGAAAGAATTTTCCGGATCGATTCGAAAAGGTATGGAATCAAATCAGTGATTTGCACGGTGGCAATGTAAATGACTCTGTTTTTGGCAGAAGAATGTCAGGCGAAGGCAATATCTCAGATGCCATAAGTCAGCTATACAGGGTCAGCAAGAAAAAATATTTTGCAGGCAAGTCTATGCCTCCCCTCAATCTCACCAAATTCAGAAAGGGAGGTAATCTCAATCTCTTCTAAAATAGAATCATTACAAATAGATAACCATTGGAATTAATTCGGTTGTTTCAATGTCTTAGGTGTGACTATCTTTGAATTGTGATGAGACCATTTTCCATAGTCCTTCTTATTGCACACCTGATTTCATTTACAGAGTTCAAGGAAGTTTTGCGTTTGCCGTTACTAATTGAGCATTTCGGTGAACACAAAAGTTTGGTTGAGGAAATGTCGTTTGTGCAGTTTCTAGTCATGCATTATAAAACGGACATTCCGCATGATGATCAGGATATGAGCCTTCCTTTCAAAGATTGTAGCCATTCGGTAAGCGTCCCAATGGTTCTTCCTGTTCTTAAAATGACACTTACAGAGCAATTGAAGATTAATCAAAGAGATTTTCAATCTTTCTACCTTCGGCACGAACCCGAGCTTTTGGCATCTGATATCTTTCAGCCACCAAGAATTTAATTCTTCCCATTTCGGCAGTCCCCTATAATCTACTGGGCAAGCCAATTTTCATTTTTAATATTGAGGAAATCCCTATGGATTTCTGTTAACACTTATCTATCATGCTAAGCAAGATCATAGAATTTTCTGTCAGGCAGAAACTCATCATCGGTTTATTGGTTGTCGGGCTGATTGGCTTTGGTAGCTATTCATTCACACAATTGCCCATTGATGCAGTTCCTGATATCACCAATAATCAGGTGCAGGTAATTACATCCGTGCCATCATTGGGGGCGGCCGATATCGAGCGATTGATAACGTTCCCCATAGAGCAAGTCAATAGCAACATTCCCGGGCTAATTGAAATTCGAAGTTTTTCACGTTTTGGGCTATCTCTTGTCACTATCGTTTTTGATGATGCCACGAATGTGTACTGGGCCAGGCAGCAGGTATCCGAACGTTTGCAAATTGTGAAGGATGAACTCCCCAAGGGAATGGGTGCGCCTGTACTGGCACCGGTAACGACTGGTTTAGGAGAAATCTATCAATACGTGGTTAAAGCAAAAAAAGGTTATGAAAGCAAATTCGATATCACAGAATTGCGCACCATTCAGGATTGGATTGTACGAAGACAACTTTTGCGAGTACCCGGCGTGGCCGATGTGAGCAGTTTTGGTGGCAAGTTGAAACAGTATGAAATAGCCGTTGATCCCAACAAATTAAAATCATTTGGCCTTTCAGTAAATGATGTGTTTGTGTCGCTGGAAAAAAACAATCAAAATACAGGCGGTGCGTACATCGAAAAAAAATCAACCGTATTGTACATACGAAGCGAAGGGCTTATCGGTACGATTGAAGACATCAATGGTATTGCTGTAAAGAACACTGAAAATGGAACTCCATTATTCATCAAAGATGTAGCTGAAGTTCGCTTGGGTAGTGCTATCCGCTATGGAGCGATGACCTATAACGGTGAGGGTGAAGTTGCAGGAGCTGTGGTAATGATGCTGAAGGGCGCCAACAGCAATAAAGTAATCAAGGATGTAAAAGAAAGAATTGATGAAATCAGAAAGACACTGCCTGAAGGAGTTGAGATTGAGGCTTTTCTTGATAGAACCAAAATGGTGAACAACGCCATCGGCACGGTGAAAACCAATTTGATGGAAGGTGCACTGATTGTTGTGTTTGTGCTCGTTCTATTTCTGGGCAACTTCAGGGCCGGTTTTTTAGTCGCATCTGTCATACCGCTATCCATGTTGTTCGCTGTGATCATGATGAATCTATTTGGCGTGAGCGGCAACCTGATGAGTCTTGGGGCGCTGGATTTCGGATTGATTGTAGATGGTGCAGTGATTATTGTTGAGGCTGTTATGCACCAGCTTATTCATGGAAAAAGATCTGCCTCCATCAATGCCCTGACACAAAATGAAATGGATTCAGAAGTAAAAAAATCTGCTGGCAAAATGATGAACAGTGCAGTGTTTGGTCAAATTATCATCCTGATCGTGTACCTACCCATACTCACTTTGCAGGGTATCGAAGGAAAGATGTTTAAACCCATGGCACAGACAGTGGCATTTGCACTTATTGGTGCTTTTATCCTTTCGCTCACTTACATTCCCATGATGAGTAGTGTTTTTCTAAGTAAAAAAACCAAACACAATAAAAATATTTCTGATAAAATGATGGAAAGAATTGAAAGTGTATATCATGCTTCACTCAAAAAGATTCTTGGATTTCCGAAGACTATTGTGGCAGCAGCGCTTTCCCTATTTTCTATTGCATTAATTACGCTCTCATTTCTTGGTGGAGAATTTATTCCTGCTTTGGAAGAGGGCGACTTTGCTGTGGACACTCGTGTGCTCACAGGCAGCAACCTGAATGTATCTATTGATGCTACGCTCAAAGGCGAACGGATCCTTCTTGAAAATTTTCCGGAAGTGATAAAGGTTGTAGGTAAAACCGGCAGCGGAGAAGTGCCCACTGATCCTATGCCTATTGAGGCAAGCGATTTGATGGTTATCCTCAAAGACAAGAGCGAGTGGACTTCTGCATCTACATTTAATGAACTTGCTGAGAAGATGGGGCAAGCCCTGTCCGTTTTACCGGGTGTCACATTTGGATTTCAATATCCGGTGCAGATGCGCTTCAATGAATTGATGACCGGCGCGCGCCAGGATGTGGTATGCAAAATCTTTGGTGAGAATTTGGATACGCTGGCATACTATGCTGGCAAACTTGGAAATATTGTTAGCACCGTTGATGGAAGTGATAACCTCTATGTGGAGGCGGTGCAAGGAATGCCGCAAATTGTGATCACCTACAACCGGGAAACCATTGCACAATACGAATTAAACATTGCTGATGTGAACCGAATTATCAATATGGCCTTTGCGGGACAAACTACAGGGTTGGTGTATGAAGATGAGAGGCGTTTTGATCTGGTGATAAGAATGATGAGTGAGCAACGCGCGGATATTAGTGATGTTCAAAATCTTTTGATACCAACCCCTTTGGGAAACCAGGTTCCGCTCCATCAGTTGGCAACCGTTGAAATTAAAGAAGGGCCAAATCAAATTCAACGTGAAGATGCCAAGCGCAGGATAATTGTAGGATTTAACGTTAGGGGACGGGATGTACAAACAATCGTAACCGAGCTGCAGCAAAAAGTTGAAACTACGTTGAACTTTCCTGTCGGATACTATGTGACATATGGTGGAGCATTTGAAAATTTAAATAGGGCAAAGGAACGTCTTGCTGTTGCTGTTCCGGTTTCTCTTTTACTGATTTTTGTGATGCTCTATTTTGCGTTCAATTCAATCAGGCATGGGCTACTTATCTATTCTGCCATTCCCCTTTCTGCCATTGGAGGTATTTTCGCATTGGCAGGCCGCGGCATGCCATTCAGCATCAGCGCTGGTGTGGGGTTTATTGCGCTATTCGGTGTTGCTGTACTAAATGGAATCGTTCTTGTAGCAGAATTTAACCGAATAAAATCCAGTGGTAATGATGACCTGATCGATATTGTGCTTTCAGGTACAAGGCTTCGGCTGCGACCTGTGCTTATGACTGCCCTGGTAGCATCTCTTGGATTTTTACCAATGGCGCTCAGCAATGGAGCCGGAGCAGAGGTTCAACGTCCGTTAGCTACAGTCGTCATCGGAGGGCTATTGATAGCAACGTTACTCACCTTGTTTGTTCTTCCCGTTCTGTACATTCTTTTTGAAACCAAACTCGCTAAGAAAAAGAATGTGACAATACCGAAAGTTGCGATATTACTATTTGTTATACTGTCCTTTTCACGTCAGGAGGTAAAAGCACAATTACCCATCACGCTGGAGGCCGCTATTGACACTGCGCTTGTAAATAATCTGTTGGTGAAGAATGAGCGGCTAAAAGCTGACTATCAAAAACAATTGATCAAGTCCGGAATCAATATTCCACAAACTACCATTTTTGGTGAGTATGGTCAAATCAACAGTAGTTTTTCAGATAATCGGTTTGTGGTCAATCAAAATATAAATTTTCCAACTGTTTACGCTCATCAAAAATCCATTCTAAAGGAAGAATGGAGAAGTAGCGTACTGAATGTCGCAATCAAAGAAGCAGTGCTGAAGCGGGGGGTCTCGGAAATTTATAATCAACTGAACTATCTGTTACAAAAGAAAAAGTTGCTTGAACAAAATGACAGTTTGTACAGTGAGTTTTTGATGAAAGCTAATTTGAGGTTTGCTGTTGGCGAAAGCAACATTCTTGAAAAGACAACAGCCGAAACACAAAGAGCACAAATTGCTTTGCAGCTAAATCAACTCAATGTAGATCTCGATCTATTACGATTGCAATTTCAGCTTCTACTTAATACAACCACTTTGCTGGAACCTGCCGAAGATGAGTTCAAGATGAAAAGGCTTGCGGCAATCGATTCTACCATTATAAGCCAACATCCATCATTACAATGGTTACAACAACAGCAGATAATTTCAATTAAGAACATACAGCTTGAAAAATCCAGATTGCTCCCCGACTTGTCCTTTGCCTACAACAACATGACCATGCGCGGAACAGGAGCAGATAATCTCCAATATGGTGGCTCTACCCGTTTTCAATCAGGACAAGTTAGGGTTGGTATTCCCTTGTTTTTTGGATTCCAAAAATCAAAGATAAATGCTGCAAAATCACTCCATAAATCCAGTCAATTAAACTATCAGGCAGGTCTTCAACAATTCAACACAGAATACAAGCGAGCAATAACCCAATACCAGAATTTTGCAAGAGCCGTAGCATACTACGAAGAAACCGGACTTAAAAATGCTGAACTGATCAGTGATACAGCCAGCAAGCAATTTGCCAATGGCGGAATTAATTACCTGGAGTGGGTCATGCTCACCAATCAGTCTATTTCCATTCGCAACGAATATTTAATGGCTGTAAACGGTCTTAATGAAAGCATTATTCAACTCAATTACTTCATCCATAAATAGATGAGATGATAAATAAAATAAATTCTCTACACAAAAAGATTTACAAAATGACAAAAATAAAATACATAATACTTCTTCCTGGATTACTGAATCTGCTTGTTGCCTGTTCCTCAAAAAATGATGCACCTAAAAATCCTGTTGGGGCTGTTATGGAAAATACTGTTACACTTTCCGATATACAATATGAAAACGCGGGTATAGCAATTGGAAAAATGGAGGAAAAAACAATCTCAAGTAAGTTGAAAGTAAATGGTCGGATTGATGTTCCTCCACAAAATATCATTTCTGTGAGTGTTCCGATGGGAGGATACCTGAAGTATACCAAACTGGTGCCCGGCATGCACCTGAAGAAAGGTGAAGTAATTGCCGTCATGGAAGACCAGCTTTACATACAATTGCAACAGGACTATTTAACAACTAAAGCCCACATGACTTATATGGCTGGTGAATATTTGCGACAGCAAGAGCTTAATCAAAGCAAGGCCACCAGCGATAAGGTTTTTCAACAAACTGTAGCTGCCTATACTACCGAAAAAATAAATGTCAAATCACTGGAAGAGCGATTGAAGCTCATAGGAATCAATCCGGAGAAGCTGGATGAAAATAATATTTCCAAGAGTATTAATGTGTACTCGCCCATAGATGGCTACGTCTCTAAAGTGAACGTAAACATTGGCAAATATACCCAGCCCAGTGAGGAGTTGTTTGAGTTGATTAATCCGTCAGATATACATCTGGCACTTACCCTATTTGAAAAAGATTTGGATAAACTATTTATCGGTCAAAAATTGATAGCCTACTCCAATAACCAACCTGAAGTCAAACATGAATGTGAGATAATATTAATTGGTAAAAACCTTTCCTCCGAACGGAGCACGGAAGTCCATTCTCATTTTGAAAAGTACGATGAGCGCCTTGTACCTGGTATGTATATGAATGCGGAGATTAATATAAAAAGCAAAACTGTTTACGCTTTGCCAGAAGACGCTATAGTTAGATTTGAAAATAATCAATATGTATTCATAGCAGAAAAACCAAACAAGTTTACCATGCAACAAATTGAAACGGGTGACACTGAAGCCGGATATATAGAAATTATATCAGGTGAAAAGCTAACCAATAAACAAATCGCACTAAAAGGAGCTTATAATTTGTTGATGGCCATTAAAAACAAACCAGAGGAAGAATAATCCGATGGTTTGTAACTTACACATTAGAAACTATTGTCTTCCGCTTCAGGCTGGT
>CAYTBO010000090.1:0-11532 GCA_964436055.1 uncultured Ohtaekwangia sp. | reverse complement strand
CCTTAGCTCAGCTGGTAGAGCAACTGACTTGTAATCAGTAGGTCGCTGGTTCGATTCCGGCAGGGGGCTCAAAACCGAATCCAAAAGGGTTCGGTTTTTTTTATGGCCATTCCAATCTAATCCAACACGCTGGATTCAACATCCAACTTCTGTCTGATTAATTAGTTTCACCGTGATTACGAATCTATCGGCATCGTTAGTATGACCAGGGTTAGCCTCATATGAACTTGATACGACTATCGAAGTCAAAAGTCAATAGATCTGAAATTGAGTTTTTAAAAGCAAGTGTTGTTGATTTTCAGCAATCAATCAAGAAATAGAATTGAGTGTAAGATTGATGTAAGTTTTGGAATTAAATTAAAGATTACATAAATGAACTAATTGGAAAGACCTTAAAAATAATAATAAAATAATATGCCTTCTGAGGTCAAAAACCCTAATAATTGGAAAAAACTTAAGCTGAATAAAAATATTCCCTAGCAACCCGTAGCTTTTTTACTAATCATTTTACAAATTGATCCACCATCAACTCGCTTTTTCTCCGATGTAAAATCCACTAACACCCCAACCTGTCTATGCCTTTTTTCGATTTCCACGTTCATCCCACGATGAAGAGTTTGTTCAGCGATCCGCCTGAAAAATTCAGTCCCTGGGACATCCTCGATACAAGTGCTATTCCCGATTTGCTCAATTGGTGTTCTGAATTCAGGTACATCCTCCGATCGCAGGCCAACCTGAACCAACTGTGGTGGAATGAGTGCCGATTGGTCTGTGTTGCCTTATATGTTCCTGAAAAGTGTTTATTAAAAAATGATCTTATTGAAGGGCAGACCAAAGGGCCGCTAAAAAAATACCTCCACAAGAAAAAGATCAAGGACATCATCAATAGCACCATCAGCCCCTACGACCTTTTGGTAAACGATGATCTTAAGACCCTGCTGGATCCTGCGCAATTTGGTGTTACCGATAAGAAGATTGTGCCACTGAAAAGGGCATCAGACTTTGATGAAACCCAAAAGGACACCGTTTATGTCGTGTTCTCAGTAGAGGGATGCCATTCTTTTTCCAACTCCCTTGAGTACCAGGACGTGCAAGAAGTAATACAGCACATCGATGACTTGCGCCAGCGCGTTCCGCTGCTTTCTATCAACCTCACTCACATGGAACAATCCTCGATCTGCAATCATGCCTATGGTATGCAGTTTCTCAATCACGAGTTGTTCAGGCCCACGGGACTTGGGCTACCGACTGAAGGAGCAGCCGTTACCAAACATTGTTATGAAAATCATATCGTGATCGACGTTAAGCACATGAGCCTGGTGGCTAGGCAGCAGCTTTACAACCTGAGGAAGAGCCCGTCATTCCTGCCCATTAATCAGCCCATCATTTGCACCCATGCCGGATTTACAGGAATAAGCATCAACGATATTCCTGACTATATCTATAAGACGTATGGTAAGCGCAAAGGCACTTTCAGAATGGTGATGGGCAAACCATGGATGCCGTGTGAGGGTGCGCTGCCCGCTTTCAACTCATCCAGCATTAACCTCTACAACGAAGACATCGTCACTATCCTGGAGTCCGGGGGATTGATCGGCCTGTCGTTGGACAAGCGCATATTGGGCTACGGAAATCCTGAAGGTAAGCAACCCGATCAGGAAGAGCGTTTTGCGCTGGAAGAGGAGTACGTGTCTGCAAAGGAAGAAGGGGCCTTTCTTAGCCGGAAAACCGGTGCTGCTTTTAAAAATGGTAAAGTCATTCAATTGAAGGATGTGCGCGAAGGTGGCAATGTGGATCCGATGTTAGCCGAGTACCACCTGCGTCACTTCATGGCCCATGTGGTGCACCTGGTGCGGGTAGCGCGCGATGCCAGCTATGATGTGACGCGTGCGCTCACACAAGTTTGCCTTGGCTCGGATTACGATGGCATGATCAACCCCATCTCCACCTGCGAACGGGTAGACGAGTTGGTATACTTCAAGGAAAAGTTTGAAAAGTGTTTTGTTGATTTTGCCAAAGAATGCAAGGTGGCGATGCCTCCAGGATTTGATGTGAAAACATTCTCCGAGGGACTGTTCTATAAGAATGGGAAGGAATTTGTACTGGAACGCCTTACTAAGTTAGCACCCTAGCGTAGACCTAAATAACCGATTCAGCCGTATGCCTCAGATACTGGATTTTCTTATTTCGATGTTGCTTGTGTTTTTGTTACTAAGCACGATAGCTTCAAGCCTTCAGGAGTATTGGAGCTCTCGAATAGGAAAAAACACCAGGGGCACGATGCTCTTTGATGCGCTTCTTAAAGTCTTCCAAGATCGCAACAACAGGAATTTCACTGATGATTTATACAGGCACCCCTTGATTGAGTCAGCTAAACCTGATGACAACAAACTTCCATCCTATATTGAGGCTTCTACCTTTTCCAATGCGCTTTCAGACGTTTTTGTGCGCGAAGCGAGGAAAATATCTATTAATTACGTTGATGGAAAATCTGTTGTTGAGGACCCTGAGGTAGACGAGTTAAAATCCTATGAACTGCTTAAACAATCTGTAAATAGCTTGAAAGCGAGTGAGGTAAAAAAATTACTACAATCCTTTATCTCTACTTCGACCGACTTACCCTCGCTGAAAACACAAATGGAGAATTGGTACAATGGCTACATGGATCGGGTAACGGGATGGTATAAGAAGCGGATCAAAAAAGAGCTTTTCTGGGTTTCACTATGCGTTGCTATTTTACTTAATGCAGACCTATTCAGGATTGCCTCTTCCGTTTGGAGTGATGAAGTACTTAGGACCACACTTGTCAATCAGGCTACTGAAATAGTTAAAGACTCAACCTGGTTAAAAGAGTGTGATTACTTAAAGGATGAGGAGAGGATAACTTGTCTTAAGAAAAGGTCAGACACGCTCTATAATAATCTTAAGCTCACAGGACTTCCCATAGGTTGGATCAGTGAGTTGCCTTCGGATAGGTTAGAAATGTTAAAAAATAAGTTTAAGCCCCAAATGAATTTTTGGAATAAGATAAAATTTAAGATTGCAAGTTATTGGGAACTTGTGGCCTACAACCTTGACACATACTTTTCCCTGTCTACTGTTTGGGGATGGATCTTAATGGCCTTTGCGCTCATGCAAGGGGCTCCATTTTGGTTTGAGGTCTTAACGAAAATGATAAACATTCGAGGTTCAGGAGCCCGTCCACTTCAAACTCCCAAAAAATGATCAATTGCCACACCCATATTTTTAATGTTAAGTGTGCCCCTGATAAGTTTTATGGGCCACCAATCGCTGGCATGCTGAGTAGGTTTCCTGGTTCTGCCAGGCGAATAGCCAAGTTGCTGAGAATAGTTTGGCCTTTTGCCTCTCATGATATGTTGGAACGTTATGCCAATATGCTCGAAGTAGGCGTTGAGCGAAGACAGGGAGATATCCTCAACAGAATGCTAAACGCATATGTGGATTTCCCCAACCCAAGAATAGTAGCGCTCACCCTGGATATGGATCACATGGGAGCGGGGCGGGCGGTAAACGACTATATCACACAATTAAATGAGGTAGCAGAGTTAAAAACCCACTACCTGGATCAACTTATTGCTTTTTTCTGCGTGGACCCCCGCAGACCAAATGTACTTCAGCTACTTAAAGATCATGTGCTAACCAAAGGGTTTACAGGGATCAAACTTTACCCTGCACTTGGATTTTTTCCATTTGATCCCAGGCTAAGACCAATTTATCAATTTGCGATTGAGCATGATTTGCCTATCCTGACACACTGTGATATTGGCGGAATTTATTTTCGTGGTCCCCTTTCAGGAGAACAAATTGTGCCAGCATCAATGAACCCAACTATTCCGAGGAGAAATTTGACTCCCCATGTTACTTTAAAACGACAACAGTACAAGGATTTCTTTACAGACCCACTAAACTTTCACGATGTATTGAGTATGCCTGAATTTGACAAACTCAAGATATGTTTCGCTCATTATGGAGGCAGTGAAATGATTTCGGGCAAAGCGAAATCTCCAACTGGAAATAATTGGTACACTTCCATAAAAAATTTAATGGGTAAATACCCCAACGTTTATACAGACATATCCTATACGCTTCACAATACATCCAGCGCTGTCCGCACACCTATAATGGCAGATATAGGTCATGCTACTTTAGGTGAGCGCATTTTATTCGGTACGGATTTCTACATGACCGTGAGAGAAAAAGAAGAAAAACGACTTATTAATGATTTCAGGGGTAAGTACGGTATCTCCAACCAGGAGTTTGATCGCATTGCCATGGAGAACCCCTCCCGGTTTCTTTCTACGAAGTTTTTTACTATATGAAATATGAATAAAGGAGCAGGTCGAAATGAGTATTATGGTATGAGATTGGTGTAAAGAAATCTGTTAATAAGGTAATTATATTGAATTGAGAGAATCACTTGTAATAGAAATGGACAGTTAGAATAACAATTAATGAAACGCATCATCACCTGCAGCGATGGCACATGGAACAAGCCCAACAGTGCGGAGAAGGGCAAGCCTGTACGCACCAACGTGCAAAAAATCTTTGACTACATCCTCCCACGCGATGAAAAGGGAGTGATCCAGATCAAACAATACGATAAGGGTGTCGGCTCCGAAGGCAATCTGCTCACCCGCATGTTGCACGGAGCCACCGGCAAAGGCATCGACCAAAACATCATCGACATCTACCAGTTCATTGTCTGGAACTATGAACAGGGAACCGACTTTCAGGACGAAATCTATCTTTTTGGTTTTAGCCGTGGCGCCTATACAGCGCGAAGCCTGGGTGGACTCATCCGCAAATGCGGCATTCTAAAAAGGAGTAATCTTAATCTGATTGCCGATGCCTATGCACTGTATCGCGATCGCCATGCTGGACCTGAATCTGAAAAGGCTAAGAAATTCCGTCAGGAAAATAGTTATGAAGTGTCCAGCATTAAGTTTATCGGTGTGTGGGACACCGTAGGAGCTCTGGGCATACCACTCAACGCTTTTCAATGGATCAATAAAAGGAAATACGCGTTCTATGACACCACACTCAGCAGCACCATTGAACACGCTTATCATGCGGTGTCAGTAGATGAACAGCGCGCCAACTTTAAACCTACGCTCTGGCAAAAAAGTACCAACCCCACGCACCGCACGTTTCAACAAGTGCTGGAGCAGAAATGGTTTGCTGGTGTGCACTCGAATGTGGGCGGGGGTTATGTGGATGAAGGGCTTTCGGACGTTGCCTTGAGGTGGATGATAGAGAAGGCAGCTTTCATAGGACTTGCCTTTGACCCACTGCGCTTGCAAAATGATGTGAGACCTAATGTTAAAGGTAAGCTCTACAATTCAAGGAAAGGGATTTTCGCATTAACACCCGTGGAATTGCGGCTAATTACTGATGGGGACGTTCATGACACAGTACATGAGCGGATAAAAGAAGTGCAGGAATACAAACCTAAGAATGTAAAAAGAGAATGAGTACTAAGCGAATAACCATCAACGAATTACAAAACGGAAGAAGCCGAAAATCCGAAGAAGAGTAGGTAGTAGAAAAAATTATAATGGCGAATCGATTAAAAAAATCACAACGGGTGTTTTCAGGACTTAAGCTGATAGGAAATTTTATTGAAAGACCACTTCAAGTGGGCGACATTGTTTTAAATGATGATGGTCAGCACTTAATATGGGGGAATATCACCGATGTAGTAGATGGGTTTTCACTGAATGGGAAAACAGTGACCGCAAATAAAGCAGATTTGAAATATACTTCTGAATCAAATGTGTCTGTGAAAATCGGGGGCTCTACATCCCGCGTACCGGCCTCTGGTGAGATTGAATTAAAATTTAATTCAAAAAACAGTGCATTTGTTTCCCTCAAGGGAGTTCAAACCATTTCGGTCAAGCTTGGGCTGATTGATGAAGCACTTAAGAATTATTGGCAGCAGAAAGGATTTGACAGAGCTAAGAACAGAAATAAATACCATTTTATAGCCGAAGTTATAAAGGCTGCTTCCGGCACTGTAATTTTTAGTGGAGAGAAAAAAAATTCCGTGGTATTGAAAGGTAAGAATGATGTACCGTTAAAGTCTATAGGGGTTGTAGGAAGCGGCAATGTTGAATACGTAAGTAATTCTAAGTCAACACTGGAGATCATCAGTTCAACCCCAATTCAACCGCTGTACTTAGCCGTTCGATATAGAGTAGGAGGAAATTTTGAAATCGGAGGTTAAGGTAGAAATCAGATCAGAACTGAAATGGCAAGACTGCTTCGTTTGGTGCTTTGGTAACAACACTCATAAAGTAATATTAAGAATATGTCGGGACTCAATGATTATTCAGGATTTAAGTTATTATTTGGAGAATCCCTAATAGGTTTAGTAATAAGTTTAGGCTTGTTCAATACTGTCTTGCCAGGCATACTGGAGTCAATAGGAATTATAAATGAGCTTGGTACTTTTAATGCGCTAAAAAGCTTCTCCATAATCTATTTTCTCTTGCCGATTTTTATTATAACGAATTATTGGTTCTTAAGGGGTCACATCTTATACATTCAGGAAAAGCTTGAACCAAACCAGCAGCAACATTTTAAAAATGAACTTGGCAAGTCCACTGAGACTAGACCTTGGATTAAATTTTTTGGTTTGAGTTTCATCGTTATCGAATTGTCACCTGTAGTTGTCTATTTTCTAGACGACTTCTTTTTTTATGGATTTTATACTGCTCTTGGCTCTTTGTTGTTATTCTTATTGGTGGCCGTAGGCAAACTGTGCTTTACGACATGGACCACAAGCCAACTGTTTCACGACACGCCTTTAAATAAACCATTTCCTTTGCCAACTGGGAATTTGCTGGTAAAAGCCTTTCGGATAAACTTTCTAATTCTGCTGTTTGATGTGTTGGCAGGTATTGGTTTTGTAGCCTTTGTACAGCCCTGGATAATTTATGGTAAGTTTTTTATTGTTTGGATTGGCATTGCGTTGAGCCTTTTTTTTATCTTCTCAGCTATAATTATCTGGCGGTATTTTTTTAAAAACCAAAACTCTTCAGAAGATGCTGAGGACAAAACGAAGTTTAATTACCCATCCATTCTTGTTGAGCTTGGGATCGGCTCAGTGGCAATTTGCGTTTTTTTTATTGGATTTCCTGCCCTCAACCTTGAGCATAGGGACGTGACGCTATTTGGAGTTGTACTTCCCTTGGTTTTGTTCACGGGATGGTTCGTACTCCGGTTGGTCGGCAGAAAGGATTTTTTAAAAAAGAAAATTGTGCGGAATATGATAATTATGGCGTTGGTGGGCACTCTTGGTTCACTTACATTGAAATACTTTCTGAGTGATACTTACTTTAAACTCAATAATCATTACTATAAGTCTAGACAGGAGGCCGCAAATAAAATTGACGATACAAAAATATTTCCATTTTTTTATTTGGATGATGAAGCTAATTGGAGCTGTGCAGTAACACCAAAGCACTATGTCGATAGTGTTAAAGCTGATGCACGGTCACTAGATGTAATACGGCAAATCCATCGTAATAATCACAAATGGAAGGCTGGTTTGATAAACTCTGTTGAAATAAAAGGGCTTTCAATAAACTTAGACAGCTTAAAAAGAAATTACAATGTCAAAGAGATATATTATCCAAAGTACACTGGCAAATCAGGTAGTATAATCATCGATGATCAAAGTGCTATCGACACAATTTACCAAGTTGTTTTTAAGCACATCAATGATTTGACAGAAAAGTATTTCTATCCGGTTAACAACGTGGAGGATATTGTAAAGAAGTTTCCTGACCTCAAGGATTACTATCACCCTATTAATTATTACAGTGAGGTAGTGGGTTTTTATTCCAAGCAGGAGAAGAAAGCTGGCGAAGTCGTTGATCACCTGCAAGAAATAAAGCGGTTACTTATGCTCTCAGACTTTTCCCACTTTAAAACAAATGAGATGTATCGTGATTGGTTAGGGGATTTGAGCAAAGAGAAAGCGAAAGAAATTATAGATAAAAGGATAAGGGGATCGGATAATAAAGTTCATTTACTTGAGCCCAGCGTGTTTTCCATTATAGATGCAGAACGGGAGGCTGAGCTACAGGATTTTCTTTTTGTTAAAAAAAAATCAAGAGAGCAGGACTATACTTTTCTCAAGGAGTTGATGCTTAAGCAACTTAAGGCCTTGCCTGATTGGCCTGGCTTTCTACAGGCTGGTTCACTTAAAACTGATGAATTAGACGAAATGTCAAAATTCTTTATGAAAAAAATTGAAAAGCAAATTGAAAAGGTAAAAGCGGATTATGATACCATAATAGAACTAAAAGACAGAACATTCATGATTGATAAGAATGTTGTAAATCTAAATAATATTGACTTCCTGATTACCTATCATAAGCATTTTCATCAACTTAAACGGTTGCAGTACAACGAGCGGTTCAAAAACGCTCAGGTCATCTTTCAAACCTATTTGTCAGATGTACAAAGGGTTGGCGTTTACCTCTTCATGGTGTTGATTTTTATTTTGTCAGTGTCCTTGTACTTCAATGGGAGAGATTTGAAAGAAGTGCAGAATAGAACAGGTGAAAAAAATTTACCGATTGATATTCCTTCCCATTCACTTGTAGTGGCTTTATTATCAATTATTATTTTGGTGATACCTTTAACAAGCCCTATCCGTGCAGAGAACATAAACCCTGAGAAACCTTATTGGATGATGAATGTAAAAAATTGGTTTACTCCAAAATTGATTGAATCAGTGGTGGAGCCCTCTAAGAAGGAAGAACCAATGATATTGAAAGAGTCAAAAGCTAGTGAGGTATTTGTCGATTTATCAGGTGTTGAGAAGCTATTGGAAGATATAAAGCAATCTAATGATGGGGTTAACGAAAAGCTAAAACCAGTTTATGAGTATTATGAAAAATAGAACTTTGCTAACAGTTTCAAGAACATTGCCATTATTGATTTATTTCCTGACGGCAATAGCCGTCAATGGCCAGGATGAAAGACTTGGAAGGAAAGGTCTTAAAGACAAAATACGATCCGATGCCAAAGTTATGATTTCTATAATTGAAGTGGTGCGTCATGGTTCATTGGACAGTGGTCAGGTTGGCATGCTTCAGACTATGGCAAATTCAATTAACACCTCAGCCACTAATCTTAAGTCTAAATTCTTTCACTCTAAAAAGTTTGTGAGACATGCTCAACGGGTACACAAAGAGACGTCAATGTTGTTGCTCATGGAAAAATATTTGATTTCCACGGCTGGCCCTCAACTGCCTGAACCTCCTGTAAATAATAATGATAATGCGATAGTTACGGATTGTTACCTCGCATGTTGTAAAGACTTATCTTATCTGAAAATCCCTTCGTACAATCCAAAAAGCGCTACCGGTCATCTTGATTTCCTCAAACGTCAGCTTGATTTCCTTACGCGGGAGATATACTTCCCATCGTACCAGGCACTTCACCGTTTAAATAATGCCATGGATTATAACACCAGTGAATTAAGGGAAATAAGTAACTACCTGTATAAAATGCTAAATTATTACAAAGAAGTCCAAATCAAAATGGAAGCCCATAGAAACCAAAGAAAGTTGAATGAAAAAGCCTTGGATTTGTTGTTGAACCTTCAAGGATCATTGAATGAACTTAGCTATCTCTAATGATTCATTGAAAATGCATCAAGCTAAAAATATGCGTAGGGGGTTACGCTCCGAAAATAACTCATTTGTATGATGGATGCAGAATCAGAGGCATTCATTAAGATGCGAAAGTGGTTTTTCCTCTCCGAGTCACTGACCTGATGGACTCTGATGAGGTAGCAGAAACCAATCTTACTCTTGAATATCTTATTTCAGATTTTCGCTCTATTTTCGAGTATGAATTTGGAGCGTCATCATGTTCAGTTCTTCACTGCTGTTTGCAATGACTGGATTCGTTTGCTCGATTCGGATGAAGCGAAGGATATAATTATCAAAGCACTTCAATATCAAGTAAAGATTGGTCATGTTAAGATTGCAGCTTTTGTGATCATGCCAAATCATCTTCACATCATTTGGCGGATTCAAAATGAATATAATCTTGAAGATGTACAGCGTGACTTTCTTAAATTCACGGCAAAGGAATTGTTGCAGCTGATCAAGAGCAAGAAAGGCGGGCAAGGATTAGAGGAGTTGTTCGTTGGGCTGAAGGACAGGACATTTCAGGTATGGAAGCGAAACTCAATGAGCATCGATTTAGTTCATGAGTGGTTCTTCAAGCAAAAGTTTGACTATCTTCATAATAATCCTTGCCAGCCGCATTGGCAGTTGTCACTGCAGCCTGAAGATTACAAGTATAGTTCTGCACGTTTTTATGAGACTGGGGACGATGAGTTTGGGTTTGTTACACATCATTCGGAGATTTAGGATTGTTGGTCGGGAGACCAACAATAACAGGGGATGACCCAACCGTGGAAATTGGGTCTGGCATAGGCCCTTTGTGCAGGAGGTTGATGCTCCTGAAGGGTAAACTGAAAGATTTTGGGCAACTTAGCCTAATGGATTTGGTCATGCTACTCTCTGATCCGCAATTGGACGAGAGTACAAGAAAAGCCGTCTCCAACTATGAATTGGATGAACTCGGAATGAAAATATTACTTAAGTGATCTGTGGCGAGGACCTTTTTAGAAAGGGAACTTGAAGTGTGAGACAGCTAAGAAATCAAATTTGTATCTCATACTCAATCCATTTAACTATATCTTTATCGCATGCGCTATGTTAGTTTAATTCTTATTGTCTTGCTGAGCTGCACCGCGCCTCAAACCCCTTCTGGCAGTTATTTGGGCCTGCTCAAATTTCCAGACATCACCTACCATATCTATATAGACTGGAGCGGGCCGGTACCCAGGGTACTCAACACTACCTTTAAAGCGAATGAATTTTCATTAGATACCCTCTACTTCACGCAGGACTCCCTGCATTTCAGGCTCGGTGATTTTTATTCTGAATACAATGGAAAATTTAATAAGTCCCTGAACCGCATCGAAGGGCAATGGATTGGCGAAGATTCCGTGCTGTATCCACTTGATTTTATATCCGTCATGGCGGATACGGTATCCGGGTTAACCCCTCGCATTCCGCCTACCTATTCTTATCAACCGCCCCCTTTGCAAGAATATGGCATTGCTGTGTGTGACCGCACCCGTGAGAATCTTTATTCGTTGGAACTCGATAGCTTGATACAACAAATCATTGATAAGAAATTTCCGGACGTTCACAGTCTGCTGATAGCCCGCAATAATTGTCTGGTAGTTGAAGAATATTTTTACCGGTACGACATGAATTTTGTGTATAATATTCAGTCGGCTACCAAGAGCGTTGTTTCTGCACTCGCAGGTATTGCCCTAGAAAATGGAGAGATCAAAAATGTGAATGCAACCCTCTGCAGTAATTTGCCAGACTATGAGGCGCTGGCCTGCAATTCGCAGAATAAAGATATCACACTTCAGCACCTACTCACTATGAGTACAGGCATAGCCTGGGA